>NZ_JAQMUH010000079.1:0-4300 GCF_028331025.1 Anabaenopsis arnoldii
CTGGTGGGTAGGGTATAGTGGATATTTGGCTTACAAGGGCCTGCGGTGTTAAACCATTTAGTCATAAAAGTTTAGGTATAGGTTGATTTGATTATAACTTCTATGATTGTTGACTGTTGACCGACAAAACGCCAGTGCGATCGCTACGTAGTACCCAAAGCGATCGCTTTTATTAGTTACTCATATCCCCGACTTCTGACTATGATCTTGTCAGGTAGTTATAAATTTTCGTAGAAGTCCGGGATATTAGAGTATGAGCATATCCCCGACTTCTGACTATGATCTTGTCAAGTAGCCATGAATGTTGATAGAAGTCGGGGATATTCGCCAGTAGCGATCGCTATCTTTTGTCAGTTAATAGCTACCCCCGAATAACTGTGATATTTATACCCTGGCGACTAAAGGCTATTTCCGCTGTTGGGGGTAAATCCCGACCACCGTCAAAAACCTATAAAGTAGTGAAAATATCTTCAGACTTGGGATTAAGATAAGGGCGTTGTAATTCAATTCCCCCCATAGAGAAATGTTGCAAAATAGATTCTAACCTACCTGCTGGTGTATCATTATTTCCTTGCCAAACATCCAGCAATGCATTAGCAATAATTTGGCAGCGATTCATCCCAAAGCTTTCACGTTCTGTAAATTTGTTGTTAGGTTCTTCCGCCAGAGATAAACCAGGAGCTAGTAATTTTGTAAATAACGGCACCGAATCCCCAAAATAAGATTGATTTTCTCTATACACCCTTTTCAATACAGGGTAGATAGTCTCATAGTTATGTTTATCAAAGTAAAGCACTGCTGAATCATAACGTCCATAATCTGAAGGATTATATAGCGCCTTAAACGTAAAAGAAACGGGTAGGGCATTGAGTAGGGTAGTCAAAGCATCCATGACCGCCACTGCACCATCTGGGGATAAATTAAAATAGATCCGCACTATTTCTTGATCGCCATGAGCAGCAGCATCACCAACCGCCATATAAAAGCCATTTTGTACAACATTTTTAGGCAATTTGATTGCAACTAAATTACCGACAGTTGCAGCTTTATGTTCTGGTCGTAAGTGAACATCACGGTCAATATGTATGGTTAAACCACCCTTATGCACCGCCACAGCGCCATCTGTTTCTTCTTTCACTATGAGCCAATCGTTACCCCAGTAGCCTGAACCCCGGTTACTCTCATGTAAGCGGTCATAAAAACCTATATCTACACCCAAAAAACTATTATTTTCTAAGTCTTTATTTGCTGCTACTCTTCTTGAATCTCCATCTGATGTCAGATTCAAGTCCTCTTGTAACGAGCCGTTGTAGTAGACACCATAGAGGAAACTACGCAGCTGCACACCTAAATACTTTTTCTGGAGTTCTAAGGGCAACTTTTGAAAGCGGGAAGCTGCTTGCTCGGTTAATTCTAAACTTTTATAGTTGGGGTGTTTAATACAATGATGGGAAACAATTTCAACTTTATGAATAATGTCTTCTATCGATGTCTGCAATGGCTGAGGAATAGTAGCTAGTTGAGTTTGTAGGGAATCTAATAGTTGCATAGGAGGGCTTCACGTGTGAATAAGAGAGTGTGTTCAAAAACCGGTAAAAAATCGTCATAAATTGGCTGTGTATTTCAGCCAACTTTCCCACCTGATAGGCGTTAGCTTGCGGCTGAATATTTAGCGGGAGTCAGGTCTGAAGCATCCATACCGAAAATGGTGGGTATAGATGGTTGCGGACGACACAATAAACTCTTGGCAACTTGCAGCATACTGATACCTTGATTACCAAAGGTTTTTTCGTGCTGGAGAGTTGCTTGGATAGATTGAATTAAGGCTAAACCGCAAAATTGTACTACTCGCTCTAAGAAATCAGGACAATGCTCTAAGATTTCCGGGAATTCAGCCAAATAAGCCTTAACCAGTGCTGCAAGTGAAGGACGGAGTGATTGTAAAGGTGTTGTAGCTAGGCGTAAAGATTCTTCAATTTCCATCCCTTTACCCACAACTACGCTATATAGCCATAATTGCAAGTAACTGGCGATTATGCACCCCAAATCATGAGCAGGGTCTCCCCAAGAACAGCGTTCCCAGTCAATTAATCGAATCATGCTTTGCTGTGCTAATGATTCATTCACATCTTCCCAATTTAAGGAAATGAGAATGTTATTCAGCTTCATGTCGTTATGAGTCAAACAGTAGGGAGTAACAGAACTACCTAACTGTGCGATCGCCTGACCCAAACTGTCGTAACGTTGATATAGGGCAAAGAATTTTAACCCATCAGATGGAACACTACCGAAAATTTCCGGGGTCAGCCTATCAATGCGATGATTTACTTTTGCCGCGTCTTGACTCGCTGTATCCTGGGAACTGTCAAAGAATTGCCGATACTCTGGATGTTGAATACTTCCGCGATGAATTAATCCCAGAATAGTCCCAACCTTTGCGGCTATTTTTGTCGGAAAAATATTTTCCTTGGTGTAGAAATCTGCTAGATCGCGGTAGTTACTCAGATAATTAAAAATAATGATCGAATTCTCAGCATCAAAATGTACTGCTTCTGAAAGTAAAGGGCGTACATAGCTAAGTTCTAGGTTTTGGTTTAAAAACTCATGAATGCGCCATTCCTGCACAAACTCCCCAGCGGTTTTTCCTTCTCGGTTGTGGCGTTCTTGCTTCACTAGAAGTTGCCTACCCTCTGATAAGCTGAGTAATAAGTTAAAGTTTTTCGCTGGTTTTAGTTCAATATTACTAGATGAACGTTCTTCCTCACTACATATTCCTAAAGGAATTAAGTAGTCAAAAACATTTTGATAGCTTAATAAAAATGGCATGGCGTTAAATACTCCTCAGTAATGCAAAAATTTGTTGTTGATTAATCAAGAAACTGCAAAACCACAGCATTCCTATCCAGACATTGATGGCATACAACATTTTCTTGGTCATCATGTCGATTCGGATTCAATAATTAGAAAGGGGCAACCTGATCAGGTATAATCTCAAACTCAAATGAATGTACTAGGGACACGATACTATATATAGCAATCCTAAATGATTCATGAACAATTTCTGTTCCCTGTTCCCTGTTCCCTGTTCCCTTTCCTCACTGATAATTTCTCAAGTCAAATAGGATGACTATATGGCAAATGCTGATAACATCAAATCAACTAGACTATAAGTAAAGTTCAGGATTTGATGGAATGCATAGTCAAGTGCATATGCATTACCACGATATAGAGGTATATAAGACATATCCGCTACTTCGATCAAAAAGCTATCTGATTTATTGGGGTAAAGTTCACGAATTATAATTTCTGCCATTGAATTTATGCCTAGACAAATTATTGATTAATGAGTGAATACAAGCCATATCGACTAATATTCAGCTTCACTATTAGTCAACTAATGTGCTATCATGACGCGAATTTAACTGTTATTTACTCATAAGCTTTGAGGAGCAATGATTTCAATTTATCTAATTTAGCCGGCTGATTGATTTTGACTTATATCGAAATATTCATCAATCAGTACTACTCATTTGATATATTGTGAGACTAGTTTTAATTAAGTTTCAATTACCTTGTCGATTACAGAATATATTTTTCAAGTTTGGCTGTAATGTTTGCTTTTGCAATCCTACATGATTGATGAAAACTTTATCTTTAATCTCAAGACAGCCATCAACATTACTAGTTAACTACAGAACTAGTACAAAGTATACGGTTTACTATATGACTTGGCTATATAAGTAGCATGACCAATGCCATATGTACCGATAAATGTTCCAGCTAACGCAGTGAATGTAATTATGCCACCGACAAGGTTGTATTGACCCTTAGCGCTAGAATCAATATCGCTCAGTTCATCAAGAAAGCTTTGGGAATCGTGGAACAGTTCAGAGCCAGTAGCGTATAGTTGAGAAAGAGTGATAGTTGCCATGATCTACTCCTGAAAGACTTGTGGTAATTAGAAGGTAAATGACTTAATCTGTCTGGCTCTCAGGGATGATTCCTAAGAGCCATTTATTAGCGGATAATTACACAACTAGACTGAAGGATTTAGCCAAGATAGTTACATGGTCAACAGCATATGTAATTACAAATGCCTCAGCCAACTTAGTTAGTGTAAAAGGATTACTCGCTGCATAAGTCACACCAGCAGCGACAGCTACTTGACCACCAGAGATAGAATCAACATCGTTGAGTTCATTCAAGAAACTTTCAGAATCTTGAAACAATTCAGAACCAGCAGCGTGTAATTCACAAAGAGTAATATTAGCCATGATGTACTCCTAAAAGACTTGTGAAG
>NZ_JAQMUH010000080.1:0-11592 GCF_028331025.1 Anabaenopsis arnoldii
TGGGGTAAAAACTGAATAGATTCTCGGTCAATTTCTCTGACTACTTGGGGGAGAAATAACTCTAAAAATTCCACAAAGAAGGTAGAAATTAATTCTTTAAATAACCGGTCATGGTCAATCATCCCAGGAGTTCCTCTAAAACCTCTAAGTCCGCCCCAATTTCATCCTCTAATAGTTTATGCTGTTTCAGCTAATAGCTGGCAAATGGTTTGATGGGCGTTGAAGCAACCAAACAGCACCGCATCGGGGATAAAATTCCCCGTGCTAGAATAACCTTAATCAAGTATCCCTCCCTTCATAGCAAGTAATTATTTAAGTAAAACCTTGATTTTTCCAGGAGAACCTGATGGTTATAGCCACAGTACCAGAGCAACAGGTAAAAATCGGACCTACCCAACTGCTGATTAATAACCAGTGGGTAGAAAGTATCAACGGTCGCCGCTTTGCTACCATCAACCCCAGTACAGGGGAAGTGATCTGTGAGGTAGCAGAAGCAGACAAAGCAGACGTAGACCGCGCCGTACAAGCAGCCCGCAATGCTTTTAATAGTCGGGAATGGCGGGGGATGTCCCCTAACCGTCGCGGTAAATTACTGTATAAATTAGCAAATTTAATTGAGGAAAATACTGAGGAATTGGCGCGGCTAGAAACCTTAGACAATGGTAAGCCTTTACATGATTCCCTAGGGGACATAGAGTTAGTCATTGCCTGTTACCGCTATTATGCGGGCTGGGCTGACAAAGTACAAGGTAAAACCATCCCCATTAATGGCCCTTATTTCTGTTACACACGCCATGAACCGGTAGGGGTAGTAGGTCAAATTATTCCCTGGAACTTTCCCCTATTAATGCAAGCTTGGAAATTAGCCCCAGCTTTAGCTATGGGTAACACCGTAGTCATGAAAAGCGCGGAACAAACACCTTTATCTGCATTGCGGGTGGGTGAGTTAATTATAGCTGCGGGGTTTCCCCCTGGGGTAGTGAATCTATTATCAGGATACGGTCACACAGCGGGAGCGGCGATCGCCAGACATATGGATATTGACAAAGTAGCCTTTACCGGTTCTACAGAAGTAGGACATTTAATTATGGCTGCTGCGGCACAAAGTAACCTGAAGCGAGTAACCTTAGAATTGGGGGGTAAAAGTCCTAATATAGTGTTTGCCGATGCAGACTTAGAAGCAGCGATCGCCGGTTCCCATGAAGGTATATTTTTTAATCAAGGTCAGTGTTGCTGCGCCGGTTCCCGGTTATTTGTAGAAGAGAAATGTTACGAAGAGTTTGTTACCAAAAGTGTAGAAGCAGCGAAAAGGCGGGTAGTGGGTAACCCCTTTGACCCCCACACCCAACAAGGACCCCAAGTAGACAAAGAGCAATTTGATAGAGTCATGGGTTACATCAATGCAGGGAATAGGGAAGGGGCCAAGCTGCTGTGTGGAGGGACTCAAATCGGCGAAAAAGGATTCTTTATTACACCCACAGTTTTTGCTGATGTCCGGGATGATATGCAGATCGCTCAAAAAGAAATCTTTGGCCCAGTGATGAGCATCATCAAATTTAGAGACATTGAGGAAGTAATTAACCGGGCGAATAATACCATCTACGGACTAGCTGCAGCAGTCTGGACACAGGATATTACCAAAGCCCATGCGATCGCCAACAATGTGCGCGCGGGTACAGTGTGGGTAAATTGTTACGATGTATTTGACGCAGCAGCACCCTTTGGCGGGTTCAAACAGTCAGGGATGGGTAGAGAACTGGGAGAATATGGACTGCAACAATACACCGAGGTGAAGACAGTCACCATGAAACTATAAACCTTGCTCCCGAGCAATTTGGGCCTTAGCCTGCTGCCATAAAGATTCTAACTCATCTAAAGAGTAATCAGACAGGGGGCGATCAAGCACCGCCTCCATTTTTTGTAACCTGTGTACAAAACGTTGATTAGTTCCTTGTAAAGCAGAGCTAGGGTCAAGATTGTACCACCGAGCCAACTGGATAACTGCAAACAGTAAATCACCCAATTCTGCTTCTTGACGTGCTGGAGTTTCCCCCACCAAAGCCTCTTGAAACTCCCCCAACTCCTCATAAAACTTCGCCCAAACCCCGTCAATACTTTCCCATTCAAAACCTACCTGGGCCGCCTTTTGGGAAATTTTCATCGCCCCCATTAACGGCGGAAGAGTGCGACCATAACGACCCAGCTGGTCACTCAACTGATGCTTAACAGAAACCTCCCCCTTTTCCCTGGCCTTAATCGCCTCCCAATTTTCCCTCACCTCATCCACACCCGCAACGGACACATCACCAAACACATGGGGATGACGACGGATCAACTTTTGCGAAATCCCCCTAGCAACCCCCTCCAAATCAAACCTTCCCGACTCCCCAGCAATTTGGGCTTGGAGAACCACCTGTAATAATAAATCCCCCAACTCTTCGGCCATAGCTGCATCATCACCCCCTTGAATTGCATCAACCACCTCATAAGCTTCCTCAATCACATAAGGAATCAGACTTTGGGGAGTTTGCGCCAAATCCCAAGGACAACCCCCATCAGGCGATCGCAACCGAGCTACCACCGAAATCAACTCCTGTAAAGCCGCCAAACACCCATCCATAAAAACCTCTGCGTACCTTTGCGTTAAAAAATCACCTTCTTCTCCTCCTAGGAGAGAGTAAACCCCGCACCCCCTGCTTTTGCAAACGCTTATAAGCCGAACCACCCCAATCACTCAGAGAATGACTCATAGCGCCCAACTCCAACCCCAAAAATAAAGCCAAATATTCCGTAGTGTAAACCATGAGCGATCGCCCCACAGTTACACCTAAATCCCGCCAAGTCAGAGTGACAATTCCCAGCATTTCCCCCATCACCAGAATTACCACAGCGACAAACCACAGCAAACAGCCCAGGTAAATTACCCTCAGGGTTGTACCAATAATTGGCCCGTGAGATAACATAGAGCGGTGACGCAGGTTTTTTTGATAAGGTAGCCAAATACAGCGTAAAAAGCCCCAGCGTTGAAACTGACGGGAGTAAATATCTAAATCCGGGCCAAACATCAGACCGCTAAACATAAACCCACTCGCAACCAACAGGGTTAAATTACTGCTGCGGGTTTGCCATAGAGTGGCACCGGCGATCAACGGTAGACTATATAAGGTAATGCGATCATGGGTTCTAGCAGAGGGCATATTGCAATTGATCGCCTTTCTACACAGGATTACCGAGTTATTATTGTACGTCAAAAAAAATATTTTCCCAAGGGGTTGCGCAATCAAAATTCTTTTGCTATATTGTTTAATTGTGAGAGCAAACGGGTGGTTAGCTCAGTTGGTAGAGCGCCTGCCTTACAAGCAGGATGTCACTGGTTCGAGTCCAGTACTACCCATTTTTATAGTAAGTGTATCTAGAGGCGTGAAATTTCACGCCTTTACTATCTTATATCGGGATGCGATCGCCTAGGAAGTAACCCTCAACAGCTAAAATTCTCTCTTGAGAGAAAAAACGCCGCCAAAACGCCAGCCAAAATAATCATGAATCCAGCAAATTAAACTGTTGGAGTAACTTAGTATTTTCCGCCGTCAGTAACTCTCGCAGGTCATCAACTTCATTCAAGATTTTCACCTCCCGCGCATATTCTTCTTGGATGATTCCCAAATATTGCTGACGCTTTTCCTCAGTCTGAGAATGGCCAAGCATATGTAGGGCGATGTTGATATTAGACAGAGGATCGCGTAATTCCTGGGATAATTTTTCTAACAAATTACCTCTAATATCCGATAGTTGTCGAGAAACTTGTAAATTTGTATCATTTTCTTTAATTTCCTGTTGCAGTTGTTCGATTTTGTGGTGATTATCCAGATGCTGCTGTGTAGATAATGCTTGTCTTTTTAACCGTGCTTTAACTGCTTGTAATATTTCCCCTGGTTCAAAAGGTTTAGTAATGTAGTCATCTGCGCCTAAATTCATCCCTTGGCGCAAATCCTCACGCTCGGCTTTAGCAGTGAGAAAAATTAAGGGAATATTAGCTGTATTAGGATAATTCCGCAGTTTTTTTAACACCTGAAAACCGTCCATACCAGGGAGCATAATATCACAAAGAATTAAATCAGGAGATTTAACCCTCGCTAAATGCAAGCCTTCTGAACCATCAGCAGCACTGACGACGGAGAAATCTGCTAATAGCAGAATTTCTGAGATATTTAAACGAATTTGCTCCTCATCTTCAATAACTAAAATCAAACTCATAACTTGCAACCCCAGGAATTAACCATTTATTTCTAATAGTAACCATTTGTTTTCATAACTAACAGATTGAAATTTTATAACTGGGTTTTAGCCCTGATAAAATCGCGAAATCCGTCAAATATTGCCAGAATATTCTTCTTGATTCCGAACTAGAAAATCTAGTTAGGGAAGTAATGGGGATAAAATGTAATTAATAACACATAATTCCACATAGAAAGCCAAATGTCACAGGGGGACAGTTTTTTGATAGTATAGTAAATCTGACTGGTTCAATAACGATTTTTATGAGCAAAGGCACCCTGTTTGATAAAGTTTGGAACTTACACACCGTTGGAACACTTCCCTCAGGGCTGACACAATTATTTATCGGGCTTCACTTAATTCATGAGGTCACTAGTCCCCAAGCCTTTGCTATGTTGCGGGAGAGGGGACTAAAGGTATTGTTTCCACAAAGAACCATAGCCACAGTAGACCACATCGTACCTACCGATAACCAGTCCCGGCCATTTATCGATGGCTTGGCAGAAGATATGATTCAGGCTTTAGAACAAAATTGCCAAGAAAATAATATCACCTTTCATAACATTGGTTCTGGTAATCAAGGTATAGTCCACGTCATCGCCCCAGAACAAGGACTGACCCAACCAGGAATGACTATCGCTTGTGGGGATAGTCACACATCTAGCCATGGGGCCTTTGGTGCGATCGCCTTTGGTATTGGTACAAGCCAAGTTAGGGATGTTTTAGCTTCCCAAACTCTGGCTTTATCAAAATTGAAAGTACGCAAAATCGAAGTCAATGGGACTTTAAACCCCGGTGTTTACGCCAAAGATGTCATCCTGCACATTATTCGCCAACTGGGTGTAAAAGGTGGTGTAGGTTACGCCTATGAATATGCGGGTACCACCTTTGCACAAATGAACATGGAAGAACGGATGACCGTTTGTAACATGGCCATTGAAGGCGGTGCGAGATGCGGTTATGTCAATCCCGACCAAGTAACCTATGATTACTTAAAGGGTAGAGACTTCGCCCCCACAGGTGCGCAATGGGAGGAAGCTGTGGCTTGGTGGGAGTCTATCAAGAGTGATGCTGATGCAGAATATGATGATGTAGTAGTTTTCAACGCCGCGGATATTGCTCCCACAGTCACCTGGGGAATTACCCCCGGTCAAGGTATCGGGGTCAATGAACTGATACCCAAAGCAGAAGAACTACCAGAAGAAGACCGCTTTGTAGCCGAAGAAGCTTACAAATACATGGATTTGTTCCCCGGTCAACCCATCAAAGGGACTAAAATTGATGTCTGTTTTATTGGTAGTTGCACCAACGGCAGAATTAGTGACCTGCGCGAAGCTGCTAAAATTGCCCAAGGTCGCCACGTTGCGCAGGGAGTTAAGGCCTTTGTGGTTCCCGGTTCAGAACGGGTGAAACAACAAGCGGAAGCCGAAGGACTGCATCACATCTTTGCACAAGCTGGATTTGAATGGCGTGAACCCGGATGTTCTATGTGCCTAGCGATGAACCCCGATAAACTCCAAGGTAGACAAATCAGCGCCTCCTCTTCCAACCGCAATTTTAAAGGTAGACAAGGTTCATCCTCTGGTCGCACATTACTTATGAGTCCCGCCATGGTAGCTACAGCTGCTATTCAAGGGGAAGTTGCAGACGTGCGCGAATTGCTATAACACCCCCACCCATCCCCCTGCTCTAGTGACAAAAACTTAAAATTATGGTCAGTGAAGTTAAAAAAATCTCAGGTCGCGCTATAATCCTTATAGGGGATGATATAGATACAGACAGAATTATCCCCGCCCGTTATTTAAAAGCCATTACCTTTGATGGCTTGGGTGAAGGCGTATTCATCGATGACCGCACCGCATTAAAGGGCGAACACCCCTTTGACCAACCCCAATATCAAGGGGCAAATGTGTTAATCGTTAACCGCAACTTTGGCTGTGGTTCATCACGGGAACACGCCCCCCAAGCGATCGCTAAATGGGGGATTCAAGCTTTAATAGGGGAAAGTTTCGCCGAAATCTTTTTTGGTAACTGTGTAGCCATGGGCATACCTTGCGTCACTGCCGATGCTCCTACAGTCAAAAAACTGCAAGAGTTAGTCAGCGCCGACCCCCAAGCTGCTGTAACAGTCAACTTGGAAACCTTACAAGTATCACTGGGCGATTATACCACAAAAGTTACCATGAGTCAAGGCACTCGCAGCACCTTTATTGCTGGTACATGGGATGCTTGCGGTCAGTTAGTGGCTCAGTCTGAGGCAATCCAGGCTACAGCTGCTCAACTACCTTATCTAACCTGGGTTTAGCCACAACAGGGAAATTAAACGGAGAGGGGGGGATTCGAACCCCCGTTGAGTTGCCCCAAAACGCATTTCGAGTGCGTCACCATCAACCACTCGGACACCTCTCCCGGTAATATATGCAGTTTTGGTGAATCTGTCAGACTTGGCGCAGTTATAGGCGGTTATTTATTGCCCGCCGGGATTTCGCCCATAAGCTCAGATACCACCTCCTATTATAGCACCTACAGCCATTTGTGCACCCCTAAGTTAAAACTAAATTATCCCGATGAATCACAGTTTCAGCACCTACATAGCCCAAAATTGTGCAAATTTCCCGGGAATGACAGCCGCGAATCTTTTCTAGCTCCTCGCTGCTGTAGTTGACAACACCTCTGGCGATTTCCGTTCCCTGGTGGTCGCATAACTGCACCGCCGCTTGAGCTTCAAAGTTTCCTTCTACTGTTTTAATCCCCGCGGCTAATAAGGATTTCCCGCCCTGGGCGATCGCGGCGATCGCCCCTGTATCCAAGTATAATTTTCCCGCCGGAACTAGACCGTAAGCTATCCAACGTTTACGAGCCGAAGTTGGTTCAGGTTGTGGTTGAAAGTGAGTTCCCAGGGGTTCCCCGGCCAGAATCTTCTCGATATTCTGGGGAAATCTTCCTTGAGTGATTACCGTTCGCACTCCCGCTGCGATCGCAATTCTAGCAGCAGAAATTTTAGTTAACATCCCCCCGGTACCCCATTGGGACCCTTGAGATCCGGTTTGTATTTGTAATGCTGCTAGTTCTTTGAGGTTATTCACCAAAGATATGGGCTGCGCATCTGGTACTGAACGCGGGTCGGCTGAATATAGCCTGTCTACATCAGTGAGGATAAATAACCAATCTGCTTCTATTAAACTAGCAACCAATGCCGAAAGGGTGTCATTATCGCCAAATTTCAACTCCTCCACTGCTACCGTATCATTTTCATTGACTACAGGAATTACACCCAGTCCCAATAGTTCCTGAAAGGTATTATACACATTCAGATAGCGGCTACGCTGTACCAAATCGCTACGAGTCAGCAACACTTGAGCAATGGGCTGGGATAGTGTAGTAAATAAATCATCATATATCCGCATTAACCGCCCCTGTCCCACTGCTGCTACTGCTTGTTTGAGAGCCATGGCTTTAGGACGTTCAGTTAAACCCAATCTGGCACAACCCACTCCCACCGCCCCAGAGGAAACTAAAACCACTCTATGCCCTTCCTGTCTCAAATGACACAGTGTTTCTGCTAAGGTGGCAATGGTGGACAGCGCTAGCTGTCCGGTTTCTGGTTGAGTGAGGCTAGAAGTACCGATTTTGATAACAATCGTCTTGGTCATTGATAATTTTCGTTAAAATTTGTAAAGCGCCGAGCCTTCTATAGATAAAGGCCGACGCTCTACGGGTTAATTGTTATTTATTATGGGCTAGGGTCTTTATTTTGCTGACCCCATATTATCAATTATTATCATCACCGATTTCCCAATTTTCCCTAGGTTTCTTAAGTATTTCTTTATATTTACTTTAGCGACGACTTCTCAAGTTTTGTTAACTTTTCTTTCTTTAGGGGTAATGGTAGCTCCCAAGATTTCCGATAACCAAACTTCAAAATTCCGCACAGGATGAGAGCGCAGAGCTACATCGGGATGAATAATCGGGTCTACTAAAATGGTGAACATTCCCAAACGATTACCTGCTAAGACATCGGTAAACAAGCGATCGCCCACCATTCCTACTTGTTCCGCAGGGAGATTCATCCCCGTGAGTGCGGCTCTAATTTTCCGTCGTGACGGCTTGGCTGCACCTAAGTAATAGGGCAAATTGAGCGATCGGGCGATTCCACCGATCCGTGATTCACTCAGATTATTACTCACCAAGCACAACTGTGTAGAACTACGCACTTGCTCTACCCAGTCTTGTAGTTCTGGCGAAGCTAGTCCCACTCTCAAAGGTACCAGGGTTTCATCCACATCCAATACCAACCCCTGCAGCCCATATTGTTGAATAATTGCGGGTGTCAGGTTCAAGACAGAACCGGATATAATTAAATTAGGCTGTAAGAGATCATTCCAGGTCATAGTCAAATTTAACTACTTCAAACACAAATATTTTATTCTCTCACCACTACAGCCTCACTGGTAGTGGGAGATTCTTCCCTCATTCCCACTTAACTAGAGTAGTATTACTACCAACCCCATCAGCATCAATCTACTTTAGCTTATTCGACCTCGTTAAAAAGTTCTTCTTCTAACAGTGGTTGTATTTTTTTAAATTCCTCTGGGGAAAGTAATTGAGGTTCTCCAGTGCTAGAAATGCGAGCGAAAAACAGCAGCGGGTCTACAGGGGTATAAATTGCGTATTCTTGATCTTGATGATAGAAACTAGCAAGTCGCTGTAATTGTTCAGGTTCCAACTCCTCATCTTCTTCAATTTCCAAGGTGAAAATCTCCGACTCTTCCACTGCTGGTAAATCACCAGACACTGTCAGAGCATAAGCAGTATGCTTGACGATCAAATTTTGTTCAGCCAAAACAGCCTGAGCAGTACCTAAAATTTGGTTAATGACAGCATCATCATCTACCAAAACCGCCTGTTCATCATCATCATCACCTTGCCAAGCAAAAATTTCTATAGGCGAGTCCACAGGGAGGAGCAAAACATATTCTTGTCCCTCAACCACCAGGGAATGTTCAACATAACATTCTAGGCTTCGCCCGGTCTCATCGGTGAGGGTGATAGAACCTGCATGAGCATGATCATTTTCTTCAGGAAATGGAGAGGAAAACATAGCCGAAGTGTAAAACTTTATAAATAGAAGTAGATATACAAATGTCTTTACTATTTCTTGACTAATTCAGTCAAGAGAAGAGCTTCAGAAATTGATATCAGTCTTAGTGACACAATTCAGAATATCATGTAAAAGGTATCAATACTCTCAGGCTAGCACGGCTTCCTGGAAGTTGCCCCGTCTAGTGTCAAGCCATTGTTGTAAAATTAAAGCTGCCGCCTTACGGTCAATTAAACCTTTATGGCGTGATGGCGAGATATTTTCAGCTATTAACAGTTGCTCCGCTTGGAAAGAAGTTAATCGCTCATCTACATATTCCAATGGTAACTCCATAGCCTTCGCCAATTTTTTGCCAAATTTCAACACATGACGAGCCTGGAATCCTAAAGTCCCATCCATAGAGTAAGGTAAACCCATGACCAGCACTTGTACCTGACGCTCATTCACCATGTGGCGGATTTGCTGGACATCCCTTTCAAAGGATGTCCGTTCAATGGTGGTGAGTCCCATAGCAATCAAACCAGTACCATCGCACCCTGCTACACCAATCCGCTTGCGACCAAAATCTAATCCCAATGCTGAAATAAACGGTTGTGGTTGCTCTTGGGGTGTCAAACTAGTTCTCCTGTTTTGGCTGCTCTGTGGATTCAGGAATCGGCAATACTTCCATACTCAAATTATCGCACTTAAAGGTTATAGGTTCTGATTTGCCTGGCGCTGGACTGTCTGATGGTGATTGGTTTGTTGGTCTTACCCATGACATCCCACCTGGTATGGGTTTACGCGCCGGTTGTAAACCTTGTAGTACCCCACTCCACTGAATTCCTTCCAAGGAAACAAATTTCGACTCCCGTAACTTATGCCAAACTGAGCGAGACATCACCAGGGTATGTTCTATGCGCTTGGCCCCAATGCGTTCTAAATACTCTTCTCGTTCCGCTTGGTAGTCTGAGGATGCTAATTGTAAACCTTGCTGCGGGAAATCTTGAACAATGCGCGCTAATTGGGAAAGCATCTCTGGATATAGCCAGGTATAAGCGGGGTGAACTGTCAGGGTCGCCACATGAGGAGTTTCGCCCTGGCGGTTCAGTTGTACTTGGAAATAGCCAATGGCTGCTTTGCGTTGCGGTTCAAACACGTAGCCACTCACCACTTCTGTTTTTGTGATCCACTGCTTCACAGCATCAGCTAGAGCACCCAACAAACTGGTTTTAAAGTCCCGTGTATTGCGATCAAACACCTGACGCACCAAAGGAGGCATTGATGCTGTATCTAACTGATAGAGTAATTGAGCATCGGCATTACTTACAGGCAAAAGATTAGGTAAGTCCGGCTCCGCTTGCGCTAATACAGCCAGTAATTGCGGTTCAATTTCCCAGTAGGTCATTTCTGCCAGGCGCTGAAATCCATTGTGCCGATATAGTGCTAGAGCGTCTTTATCATTAACATTAACTTCTAACAACCAAGTCCGAGCTTCTAAAATCGACTCAAAGCAATGGCGCAACAGTTGTGAGCCTACTCCTTGTTTCTCTAGCGATTTCGCCAGCATTACCCGATCAATCCGCCATGTACTGCGTGTACGGTTGAAAGGTGACACTTGAATCATTCCTAACAATACTCGCCCCTGTTCTGCTACGTAGGCACAGAAACGATACTTGAGAGGGTTAGGAAACCAACTCAAAAATTTTAGTAATCCATACCAACGGCGTAACCATTGCATCTGGTTGATGGCAATTTCAGCCTCTTTGGGAGTCAAGTCAGATAATGAGTCTTGAGTTATTTGCTCAATTCCGTCCAAATCCCGGTATTGGGCCGGCCGGATGACAACGCCGAGATTTCGAGGTAGTAATGAAGTCATCTTAATTTTATCTGCCATTTAGCCTTAAATTACTGGTTCAGAGGAAGTGCTACAATAATCTTAACCCCTTTTTACTCCTGCCTCTTGCTCCCCAAGAGTGATTTTTTTGACAATTGCAGCACTAAGGTGATCGATGTTATTGCTTCATCCTTGGTTGCAGTTATCCACTTAACCTACTACCTGCGGTTATGGCTACGCCACTCAAGGTATCATACAGCAAGAGTTTGTGAAATTATAGACAAATCTACAAAGTCACTTTACCAGGGGTAAACCTGATTGGAGTTACTCCTAACCCCTCTATCCCGTCTGCAAAAGCGTTCAGGACTGCTTTTCTTAATATGTTGTACGCCCCATTTAA
>NZ_JAQMUH010000081.1:0-22225 GCF_028331025.1 Anabaenopsis arnoldii
ATCCGGTTAGCACCTACTTTTTAGATTCGACCTTCTAAAAGAGCTAACAAGGGGGTTACTTCGTTCCGTGTGTTCATACTGTGTACCTTTAGAGTGATGCTATACGCCGGGTTTATCGGAAGTGCATAACGGTCTATAAACAATTAGCCGTTTCCTTATCCTTTACCTTTTGGTTCCAGCCTGTCAGCCTGATTTGGCTGGTTAATGGTTACGACGCTTTAGACACATCTTTGTTGACTACTCATGGGTACTTTGCTCGACGTGTACCAGGTTAGGCTCCCAGCAAGAACGCCTTTTCTTCGGTGCTTTACGGATTGATGGCTAGTCGCTACCGTAAGGAAGATGCTGTCACCCTTGCACCTAGGGGGAGGGATTCTCACCCACATGAACACCCAGTTATAAGAGTCTGGTTTTACCCAGTCTTACCTCTCATCCTTGAGCATTAATACTCCCGATCGAGAGAACGAATCGCACAGTTTGCCCATAATGTATGCTTCAAACCTGAAGGGAGAGCGAAAAATTTTGGGGGAGATGAAGGATACAATGGGGTAAGATGGCTCAAGCTTCAATTGGCACACCCAAAACAAGCTTTTTCTGAGGATTTTGGGTAAAAGAGCTATTTTAATTTTGAAACCTTTACGTAACAAGACTTTCAGGCGTTGCGTTGCGGCTCATGACAGGCTCGCTACTTTTACCCCGATCTGGGACAGGAAATTCTCCCCATGCCAATCACTGATAAGTAACTTTTTTGGCGATCGCTAAATACCCGGTACTACACAAATAACCCTTAACTGAACAGTATTGGAGTAGGTAAAAAGGGGACTACAGTCCCCACATACCCTAAGATTGAGAAGCCCAAATGCGAGTGGGTAAGCCCCAAACGTAAATAAACCCTTCAGCTGCTTTATGGTCAAACTGGTCTTCAGAACCATAAGTCGCTAAATCGGGGCTATAGAGTGAATGGTCACTCCAACGCCCGACAATGGTGGCGCTACCTTTAAACAGTTTGACTCGCACAGTTCCCATAACACGTTCCTGTGTTTTTTGAATAAAAGCATCTAGTGCGCCTTTCAGGGGGCTGTACCACAGACCATTATAAACAATTTGGGTGTAAGTCTCTTCAATACCTCGCTTGTAGTGGCTGACATCTGCTGTTAGAGTCAGACTTTCTAAATCCCGGTGTGCCTGAATTAACACCAGCATCGCCGGCGATTCGTAGATTTCCCGGGACTTAATCCCCACTAGGCGGTTTTCAATCATATCTATGCGGCCAATACCGTGATTTCCTACTACCTGATTGAGCTGTTCAATTAACTCCACTGGGTTTTTAGGTGTACCGTTGAGGCTGGTGGGAATACCACGGGTAAAACCAATTTCAATGTACTCGGGTTCATTCGGCGTGTCAGCGATCGCCTTAGTCATTTCATAAATTTCTGCTGGTGGTTCCACCGCTGGATCTTCCAGTACGCCAGCTTCGATACTACGACCAAGTAAATTTTTATCAATGCTGTAGGGGGAGGACTTCTTCACCGGTGAGGGGATACCAAATTCCTCACCATAAGCGATGGTTTGCTCGCGACTCATTCCCCATTCTCTCGCTGGTGCAAGGATCTTCAATTTGGGGTCAAGTGCAGCACAAGACACATCAAAGCGCACCTGATCATTACCCTTACCAGTGCAACCATGAGCGATCGCATCAGCACCATATTTATGAGCAGTTTCTACTAATATTTTGGCAATTAACGGGCGAGCCAGAGCAGTCCCCAAAGGATAACGATTTTCATAGAGGGCGTTGGCTTGAATGGCCGCAAAGGCATAATCTTTAACAAAACTGTCTTTCACATCAGCCACCAATGACTGACTAGCACCGGATTTGAGCGCTTTTTCTCGGATTGGCTCTAATTCATCTCCCTGACCCAAATCTGCTGCGAGGGTAATCACCTCCTCCACACCCCACTCATTTTTCAGGTAGGGAATACAAACAGAGGTATCCACCCCCCCAGAATATGCCAAAACAACCTTTTTAGCGCGACCCATTGGTTTCTCCAGTTAGAAAAACAAAGAATGAGTCATCATTATAAGGTATGTAGGGTTTAAAAATTACCTCTGAGAAACAGAGTAAATACATTCTCGTTGATTTTCAATTCCTGTCCATTGTTATCTGTGCCAAAGTCGTACTCATTATTACTCCAGGATAGGTTAAATATAGGACTATTCTGATTGCTACCGATTCTCCATCTAGCTCCCGCACCATAAACAGCACGAGCGGCATTTTCATTCACGGGATTATAATAGGCTGATAATGACAAATTTTGGCTAAATTGAATACCAGCACTTGCCAGCAAAGTATTTTTAATTGCATCCGGTAAAACATCCCCAAAATAGTTAGTTAAACCGAACCAAAAATTACCTAAATTAGCCCTAGCTCTCAGGTTAATAGAATTTACAAAGTCATTGGATCGAGTTTCCCTGTCAAAAGCATAATTAACCCCCGTGGAGATGACTAAATTACTATTCCGATTCCAGGGGATAACTTTATCAATACTACCTGTAACTTGACTGTAATTATCAACATCTGGATTAATATAACCAATTATGGCTCCAGAAAAACGCCATCTGTCCGCAGTATTTTTCGTATAATCTAGACCGCTGTAAGCTTGAATTTCTTCTGCGCCGATCACACCTGTATAATATCGCAAAACATCCTGACTCCCAGTAATATTACCACTGAAACTCAAATGTGGTACATATACTGTTTCTTGTGTATATTTGCTAGATGTGACACTATTCGCCTCTTGATTAAAAACAGTCACATAAACTTGAGCATAAAAATTCGCTACATTCAGAGGTGAAAAACTTTGATTATTAATAGTAGATCTAAAATCTATATTAGACTCAGACCCCCCTTCTAAACCCTGAGAGGATAATATTTTCAGGTTACCAATATCTTCAAAACGAGTACTAACACCAGAACTACGTTGGATAGTTGGTGACGCTCCTACCCAAATACTATTAAAACTAGCAGCAGGTACTTGTGACAAACTTGTCAATCCTGGGGGAATACTCTCGGCTCTAGCAATTCCGCCATGATAAGCAGTTAAACTATTAGCAGGAATTCTCACGTTATTAGCAGCTAAAAACAAATTTCTGTTAACAGTCCTCCTCCCAGAAGGTTTGTGATGATTATCCCCTGGTGAAGCTAAATTGTTTTTCCCACTTGAGTTAAATCTGGTTTCTGAACTAGCTATGTTGGGTACAATATCAGGTAATACACTATATCCCAATTGCAAAGCTGTATTCAACAAAGTATTATCATCATTTAAAATGAAGCTAAAGCCGCGTACAGTTCGACCCATGACAGCTTCCCGGTCATTCATCCTCACAATTTGCCTAATTATAGAATAACTGGCAACCGGAGTATTTTCAACTTCTTCTTTTCTAATGACTGACATTTGGTCGCCATTACTATTACCAATGAATGCGCCGGTGTTGGGTATTAACAAATCTATACCAATTTGTTGACCATTTTCTAACCCTGGTTGAAATTCCGGTTTCCTGATTTCTTCTGCTGTTGTTCTTGCTACTACATCCCCCAGTGTTGCAGTTTGGGAAATCCTAAATGGTAGTAGATTATCAGAGTTAATATTCCCAGATTGTAAAGCCGGAATATATGTACATATTTGATCGGGGTTAGTCCCCGGAAAGATACATGAACCTGTCATACTCAATTGCAGGTTTGTACCCAACACAGTTTGTGGTTGTTTGAAGCTAACAGTAACTTCTCTAGTTTGTCTGGTGGTTTGCAGTTGTAAATATTCTCCTATTTGGTCTACAGTCAAGATATTATTTGTTGTTAAGTTTTCCTTAACTGTTCCGTTCAGCTTGACAATTCCGTTAATATTAAAAATATTATTGGGGCTATTATTAAAGTTGTAACCTAAATTTAATCGTCTCTCGGTTAAGTGGTCAATCAATAGACCATTGATAGGTAAGGTAGTTGTGCGGCGATGGATTTTTCGCTCATCAGCAATCCTCGGAGCAATGATATATTCTTGATTATCCCCTGGATGTGGTTTTTCTATTGCTAATTTTTGTTTAATTTCTAATTCATCAACTTTAGGTTGTGAAACTAATTCTAGGGTGTGAGATTCTGTGGTCTTAGTAGGTGTACAAGAATGAATTATAGAATTACTTGTTAGTAAGTTCCTGACTGCGGTAAATTCTGCTAGACCAGGATGAATGAACGGACAAAAGGTAAACTGAGAACTAGTTTCTGCTAAATTTGTCACCTTTAGCTGGTGGATAAGACCAGATGCTGGTATTTCCTCCAGATTATTGAATATTTTCTTTTCTACCTCGGAAGTGGCAAAAAGTTCTAATTGGCTATTGCTTGTATTTTTAGATATCTCAGCAACTGCTGTTTGAGCAAGGAATATCACTGCTGAACTCAAGAGAAGACCAATTGTTAAGTTTAATTTTTGGTAGTGCAGAATCAGCATAGACACTTATTACCAGTCCTGAAATAATTATCAAGTCTGGTTAAAAGATTATCATAGGGATTTATGGTTTGTATTTTTTTTCTAACTTAAAAAAAGTTAGGGCTAAAAGAATTGGATGACGGTATCAATTTAACTGCCCCTATTGATAATTTTAAATTCTTGACACCCTAACAATTTTTTTTAAATAAAAGCGCTACCATCCCAGATTACTTAAAATCCAGTTTCTATGGTTCCAATGGGGAGTTCTGTGAAGGTAGCAATGCTGTTAGCTTGGGCGGTTTCTAAAGCAGAATCAACCCCACCTGTCATAGTAACATTGTTGTAAACTTCGCTCTCAGACTGACCACCTTCTTCACTGAAGGAATAATTCCCACTATCGCTGATGATTTCAATCACGCCAGCACTACCTAAAGCAGTTGCGGAAATCACACCAGAGTTGGATGTGGCTAAAGCAGCCGCATCGTTTTTACCAATAGCGCCAGCCGCAGTCATTTCAACTACTAAACCATTTTCATTAAGTGTAGCTGCTACAGCCCCAGCAGCAGCGCCTTCACCAGCAGAGGCTACAGAACCAAAACCCAATACACTGGCGGAAACTGCAACTAAGGCGATCGCTACTTGTTTGTGGAATTTCATCAACTTGTACTCCTCTTATTTCAACTTTGATCTAGTTGCGATGTATACACATTAACCTCTGTAGGTTGCTAATTTACTCACTATTAGTTACTTTTAGTACCACAGAGAAAGCTTACAACATGTGTATAACTACCATCAATACTATTTAGTATCTGATTAAAAAAGAGGTTATACTTTAGCGTCCTTAAGGTTAACTTTAAGTTAAGTTTTTCCTGGTTAAGTAATTATCAATAAAGTTGAAGCTAGGCTGGTTGTGAGAGATACTAATCTTTAGTTAAGGATTAATTAAAGTTAAGATCACCTCTAAATGTTATGTCAATGGATATCTTATAATCGATATCTTATGAATACCTCACTCTCTGAACTACGTTCAGATACATTTGAGAGGTTTTCGTAATTTCCCACTATTCATCCCTACCTTGCTTTGCACCAAGGTAGGGACTTTCGTGTTGGCGTTAATTATAAATTAATAATAGATAAAACTTAATCTGCAAACTTATATCTGTAATTTGACAATTCTCCTGGAGGTGATACCCTAGGTCAGATATCCAACCCATAACCCAGCAAAAAATATCCCCGACTATTATTAAGTCGAGGATAGGAAAATAATCTTGACGCTTGTCACCTGTCTAGGATTTAAGTACCAATAATACCGCCGTCATTCTTGGTAATTACCACGGTAGCAGAACGGGGGCGACCGGATGGGCCATGACCTTGACTATGTGGCCAGTTGCTAACCTTGTTGGGTTCCTCAGTAGTACCACCATCGCCTGGATGCTGAATATTGATAAACATGGTTCTATGATCCGGTGTAGTAGTCACACCGGTGACTTCACACTCGGTGGGGCTGGTAAGGAAAAGCTTGATCTGTCTAGGATCATTAGGGTTAGCACATAACATGGTGTTACTACCAATGTTGACTAAATTACCAGTACCATCACCGGAGTGGTCAGTTTGAATCCACAGACGACCATAGTAGTCAAACCACAGGCCATCGGGTGAGCTAAAGTCGTCACCGTTAATATTACCTTGCAGATTTGGCTCAGTTCTCTGGCTATCACCAGCTAAGACATAAATATCCCACTCAAACGTAGTAGCTGCAACGCTGCGCCCAGTCTCCCGCCAACGGATAATGTGACCGTAACGGTTGTTCTCTCTGGGGTTAGCCGCATCCACAGGAGGACGAGCAGAACCTCCGGGGGTTGTGCCATCTGCACTATTCACCGATGCGGGTGTTGTACCGCGACGAGAGTTATTGGTTAATGTGCAGTAAACTTCAACTTCATTGAACCCACGAATGCGAGGACGCACAGCAACCCACTCTGGGCGGTCCATCATGGTAGCGCCAACTCTGTCCGCAGCCTGTCTGGTTTTAATCAGCACTTCTGCTTGGTTATTAAATCCATTTTCTGGTGTCAGTCCCCGTTGACCCCAAACTAGAGGTAGCCATTCACCGGTACCATTGTCATTGAACTTGGCAACGTAGAGAGTACCGTGGTCAAGGATATCACGGTTATTGGCACGCACTTTAGGATCGTAGGTACGAGAACAAACGAACTTATAGATATATTCGTTGACGTTATCGTCACCCATATAGAAAGCTAGACGGTTGTTGTCATCAACAACATATTGAGCGCTCTCGTGTCTGATGCGACCCATGGAAGTACGCTTAACTGGCTTGCTGTTGGGTTCGTAGGGGTCAATTTCCACTACCCAGCCGAATAAATGGGGTTCTAGGGGATTGTTAAAAGCGTCAAAGCGGGGATCAACCTCAGCCCAGCGATAGTAGTTAGAGGCTGCAGGGATACCATAACGTCTTTGTCCATTAACGATATCAGCCTTTTTACCCTCCAGACCTGGAATATTAACTATATCGTCATCTTGCCCAGCTACAAATGTGCTGTTAGCGAAATAACCTTGGAAGTTCTCTTCACAGGTGAGGTAAGTACCCCAGGGTGTTATACCATGGGCACAGTTATTGAGGGTACCATAGGCAGTGAAACCGTCATTCACCCCAATTTCAATTGATCCATTGGGTTGAATAGAGAATTTCTTAGACCTCATCAACGCATCGCCAGCCGCCGGACCCGAAACACGCATTTCCGTATTGACAGTAATGCGGCGACCATAGCGGGAATTGCGATCAACACTCCAACCACCCCCAAATCTATCCTTAGATACCTCTTGGATGGATACACCATGAGCAGCCTGAGATTTTCTGGCTTTCTCAATGGTCATTACAGTATTACCGTCAGTATGCAAGAAGTGTTCTTGAGTATACTCATGGTTAACACACAGTATTCCCCTACGATTGTAAGCTCGACCTTCTACAGGGACATCTAACCCCGATGTCCGGTTGTAATAGCTTTTTCCTGGTAGAGGGAAGAAGTGCATCCCGTCATGGTTCTCCCCCACTTGTTTTTCTTGGGCTGCTGCATCCTGAGAAGCATCGGGTAGCCAGTCAGGGGCACCAGGCATGATGGGGTCTCCCCAAGCCGATAAAATCCGCGCTGTGTAACCCGGGGGAACACTAACTAAATCTTTCTCTAACAGTCCAGTTTCTGCGTTGCGGAGATTTGGTTCAATACTTTGGAAGCCTATACCAGCAAAGCCAAGCCCAGCAGGTACTGTGGATGTGGAAGCAGTTGCTGTTTGCAGCAAGCCGCTGACAGTGGTATCACCTAGAACTGCCAATATAGATGTACTGGCTGCTGTTACCACAAAGCGCCGGCGCTTCATGCTCACCCGTCCAATTACGTCGAGAATTGACTCATTACCGGATGGGTTGATGGTTATGTTGTTCTTCGGATGAAGATGACTTTTCATTTATAGTGACTCCGTTTAATCTTTATAACCAAAGCAATTTAGTTGGCACACTCAAACAAGACTTGAAGAGGATAATTGCAATATCCATTGAGTGGTTTTTACTCTTGTGATAACCAATTACCCATAGGTGAGGAAATTGGAAAATCAGATATTTTTCTGACTGAACATAAGCACCAATATTTTGTCCTCAATTTATGTAATAAAGATTAAAATATGGTTATAACCTGATTAATTTAAGTTTATTCAGTAGCTTTATTTGAGAATAATTATGTTTTATTTATCAATTAAATCACTGCTATTACAGCAGCTAAATTTCAGCTACAGGCTTATAATTTAGGTATTTAACCTTGGTTGACATTTATCTTAATTGAGACTTTTTTCTAGCTTATTGAAAACAATTCTCATTTAATTTTGAATAATAAACATTTACTCAGATATATCTTGATTAACAATAATTTCTGTGCATAGAAAAATACTCTAAATAAATATTAGTAAAATTCTTCTATAAATCGCTAAAACTATACTTGATTTATTATTTAATTTATGATTTGGAGTAACTAGGCAAAACTGTGTGACTCCAACTCAACACCCCTATAAACACCAGTAATAAAAAATGACTGCTCTATTTTTGATGAAAGCCAGGGGGCAGCTGGTATATTGTCCTTGTATCTAGAATATCTAGTCTATTGTTGTCTTATCCTGGAGATGGGTAATTCTGTTGTGGGTGAGACTGTGTTTTTCAGTGTTGTTATACCGACCTATAATCGCCGACCAATTCTAGAAAAGTGCCTCCGCGCTTTGGAGGTGCAAGAGTTGAGTGGATCAAGTGCATACGAAGTTGTTTTAGTAGATGATGGCTCTACTGATGGCACATTGGACTGGTTGAAAGCACATAAGGAAGAATTTCCCCATGTGCGATGGTTTGAGCAAGACCACGCCGGACCGGCGGCGGCTCGAAATTTGGGGATTTCCCAAGCACGGGGAGATATAATAGTTTTTATTGATAGTGATTTGGTGGTGGTGAATAATTTTCTGCAAGCCCATGGGGAGGCGCTGGTGCAGGGGCGCAAAAAACTAGGAAGCGATCGGGAAAGGCTACAGGAAGCAGATCGCTTTTTTACATATGGTGCAGTAATTAATACTTGCAATTTCCATGAACCCACGGCTGAACCCTATAAAATCACAGATTTTTCTGCGGCTTTTTTTGCTACAGGTAACGTAGCCATCCCCAAGCATTGGCTAGAGAAGGCGGGAATGTTCGATAATAGCTTCCAACTGTATGGTTGGGAAGACTTAGAATTAGGTGTGAGACTAAAAAAACTGGGGCTAAAACTAATTAAATGTCCAGCAGCAGTGGGCTATCATTGGCATCCACCATTTAACTTAGAACAAATTCCCCGTTTGATTGACCAAGAAATTCAACGCGGACGCATGGGAGTTTTATTTTATCAAAAGCATCCCTGTTGGGAAGTGCGAATGATGATTCAAATGACCTGGTTACATCGTTTACTGTGGGGTGTTCTCTCCCTGAATGGCTTACTGAATGAGCGGACTATGGCGCCTTTGTTGCGGTGGCTAATTAACTTAGGTAAACCCCAGTTAGCCTTGGAAGTTGCCCGAATTTTCCTTAATTGGTACAACGTCAAGGGAGTTTATGCTGCTTACGCCCAAGTCAGAAACCAGTAAAATTGAGTTGAAATAGTACATTTATTGTGATATGCTCGGAGGGTTGTCTAAACTCGCACATCCAGTAATTCGGGTGTTTCCTCACCGGGGAAATACTACTGGGTGGAGGTTTAACCCGAATAGGAGTAAAAAAATATGCCAGTAGTTTCATTGGCTCAAATGATGGAGTCAGGGGTACATTTTGGGCATCAAACCCGGCGTTGGAACCCAAAAATGTCTCCCTACATTTATACTTCTCGCAATGGCGTACACATCATTGACTTGGTGCAAACTGCCCAGTTGATGGAAGATGCTTATAGCTATATGCGATCGCAGTCTGAACAAGGTAAGAAATTCCTGTTTGTGGGGACAAAACGCCAAGCAGCCGGAATCGTTGCCCAAGAAGCGGCACGTTGTGGCTCTTTCTACATTAATCAGCGTTGGTTGGGTGGAATGCTGACCAATTGGGCGACCATCAAAACCAGAGCAGACCGTCTCAAAGATTTGGAACGCCGGGAAGAAAACGGCGCTCTAGATTTACTACCCAAAAAAGAAGCTTCTATGTTACGTCGCGAGATGGTGAAGCTTCAGAAATACCTGGGTGGGATTAAGAACATGCGGAAAGTACCCGATGTGGTGGTGATTGTAGACCAACGGCGGGAATATAATGCAGTTCAAGAATGCCAAAAACTGGGACTGCCTATTGTGTCTATGTTAGATACAAACTGCGACCCAGACGTAGTAGATATTCCCATACCAGCTAACGATGATGCCATCAGATCAATTAAACTGATAGTTGGCAAATTGGCGGATGCAATTTATGAAGGTCGTCACGGTCAGCTAGAAACTGACGAATACGAAGATTATGATGCTTCTGAGTATGACGAGGAGTACGAGGAGTACGAAGATGCTGACTCCACCTCTGACGACGAGGAATAATCATCATCAATCAGCATCTGGCGTTGCTGAGTGTTCAAAGGGGAAGAAACAAGTATGAGAATAAGTATATTATGATTCCCCCTCCTCTCTTGAGGGGAGGGGGTGACGGGGGTGGGGTTCTGATTTCACCATCTCTATCAGATTTCACAGCTTTTTCTTCCCCAGCCCTGAGTAAGATAGAAATACTCAACACCCGTGAGCGATAACAACTCAAGGTAAAGTTAGGAATTAAGGCAACATGGCGGAAATATCGGCAAAACTTGTCCAAGAGCTACGCCAAAAAACTGGTGCAGGCATGATGGACTGCAAAAAAGCCCTCAAGGAAAATGAAGGCGACATAGAAAAATCTATAGAATGGCTGCGACAAAAAGGCATTGCTTCGGCAGGGAAAAAAAGCGATCGCATTGCGGCAGAAGGTCTAGTAGAGACCTACATTCAACCCGGTGGTGAGGTTGGTGTACTCATAGAAGTTAACTGCCAAACCGATTTCGTCGCCCGTAACGAAGCGTTTAAAGCTCTCGTGAAAAACCTAGCCCAGCAAGCAGCCACAGCTGATAGTGTAGAGTCTTTATTGACTCAGCCCTATCTTGAAGATCAAAGCGTCACGGTAGACCAGTTTATCAAGCAAACCATTGCCCAGCTTGGTGAAAATATCCAGGTACGTCGCTTTATCAATTTTGCCATCCCAGAAGGTAAAGAAGGTATCGTAGACAGCTACATTCACACTGGTGGTCGAGTTGGGGTTTTAGTAGAGCTTAACGCCGAAACTGATTCAGCAGCTAAAAATGAAGAGTTTCAAACATTGGCGAAGAATGCTGCTATGCAAGTGGCTGCTTGTCCCAATGTTGAGTATGTTAGCATCGAGGAAATCCCAGCGGAAATTGCTCAAAAGGAAAAGGCGATTGAAATGGGGCGGGATGATTTGGCTAATAAGCCGGATAACATCAAAGAGAAAATTGTTCAAGGTCGCATTGAGAAACGCCTGAAAGAAATGACTTTGTTGGATCAGCCTTTCATTCGCGACCAGGGTATTTCTGTGGAAGACTTGGTAAAACAAGTTAAAGGCAAAGTAGGGGAACCTATTAAGGTGAGTCGCTTTGTGCGCTACATCCTGGGTGAAGGTATTGAGAAGCAAGAAAGTAATTTTGCCGAAGAAGTTGCTGCACAAATGGGTGCTAAGTAATTTTACCGGTGGTTATGAGTTATTTTGATAACTCTTTGGTTGTGTAATAACAGGTCAGTGATAATTAACTGGCCTGTGTTTTTTTGGGGTAGTGGTGGGTTGGCGAAGTTAGCGGATTGACCTACGGTACACAGATAAGTAAGGAAGATATGACCAGAGCAATTGAGCTAATTGAACGGGATATTACAGCTTTACAAGAGGCTATCCGGGCGATCGCCAGGTCGCTCCAAAATGCTTATGCTAGTTATTGTCATAGTTTGGGGACAGCTTGCACCAAGCAGTTGATTTTGGCAAGTTACTATCTATGTACTCAAGGGTATCCCGAAAAGTTTCTCAATTTATCCCTGAATCAGCGCCAAAAGTTGCAGCAAGGTATCCGCAATTTGGGTACCCAAGGTGCAGAGTTATTAAGTTCTTATCTCCAAGCTCAAGGGATAAGCTCTGATCAAGTAGATCAAGTAGATGAGGAAGTCAGGGAGATGTTATCTGAGTCATCAGACTTACCTATGAGCAATGTAACTAAAAAAAATTCCCCGCCTGACTTATCCAACCCCATGGAAATATTAGAATGGCAAGAGAGCATAGAAGAATTCATCCAAGGTGTACTGAAAAATATCTCCCGTGAGACAAATCTTTTATTACAAAAATTTTCTATTATAACCGAAAAAATACCTGAACCTCTTTTAGAAGCAGCAGCGGCGGTTATGGAACCAAATGCCACGCTATCGCTATCAGAAGCATCTGTTCAGGTTATACCAGGGCTACCCAACCTGTTAAACTTGGTGGTGGAAATTGAAAATGAACAAAGTCCGCAAAACTCAAAACTCACACAGGTTATGGCGATTAATCTCCGATTGGCAGAAATGGAATTTGCTGATACAAAACTTTCATCTGATCGTAAACAAATTCGCCCTATTCTAGTTCAACTTCAGAGCGTAGGACGAGATTATCAAAAAAAGCAACGGGAGCGCTCAGTTGCTCAAGCTGAGTCTGCATGGCGCGCGAGTTGGTTTGAGTAGAGATATTCCCATTTACCCCATTCCCCATGACCAGTGACCAATGACCAATGACCAACCAGATTGGGTAAGATTGCAGAAAGCCTTGGCAATAGAAGCAGACCAGGGCTTTACAGACTTGATGGGCAAACAATACCGCTTCAGTGAATTTCTGTGCTTGACTTTTGGGAAATTCCCCACAGTTTCGCCCTCTACGCAACAAACTACCACGCTATGGCGATCAGAACGTAGCCGTTGGGAAGAACTAGCGGCGAGGTTTGCTAATTATCCCCATCTGGACTTAGAGGAAAGACAGCACTTAGTGGCTGAAACTCGCCGGTATCTCTACCAACTACAGCAAGAACCAAAGGAAACTACCACACAGCCACAGCAGAAATACCAAAGCCAAAATCCTCAACCTAAAACCCCAATTGTAGCAGAGGTGTCTCGGCGGTTAGCGCCTAAGATTGACCAAAAACTCAGTGATTTACCAGAAATAGGCATCCGCAATGCTGAAAAATTGGCAGCCCTGAATTTGTACACTGTGCGTGATTTACTTTACTACTATCCCCGTGACCACATTGACTATGGTCGTCAGGTGAATATCCGAGACTTACAAGGGGGTGAAACAGTCACCATAATTGCCAGCGTCAAGCGTTGTAACTGTTTTACTAGCCCCAAAAATAAGAAATTATCCATTTTAGAATTAGTCCTCAAGGATCAGACAGGCGAAATTAAAATTAGTCGCTTTGCTGCTGGTGCGCGTTTTGCTAGTCGCGGTTGGCAAGAAGGTTTAAAACGCCGCTACCCTGTGGGTAGTATTTTGGCGGCTTGCGGGTTGGTGAAGGAAAGTAAATATGGTTTGACTCTGGATAACCCAGAACTGGAAGTATTAGCACATCCTGGGGATACCATTGATTCTCTTACTATTGGTCGGGTAGTGCCCATTTATCCTCTCACTGAGGGTGTGGTGGCCAATACTGTCAGACAGGCGGTTAGGGCTGCTTTGCCTGCTGTGGTTAATCTGAAAGACCCTTTACCTAAGGGGTTACGGGAAAAGTATGGTTTAATGGAGTTGAAGGATGCGATCGCTAATATCCATTTTCCTGATGAGAGTGCCAGTTTACAAGTTGCCCGTCGTCGTCTAGTTTTTGATGAATTTTTCTACCTGCAACTGGGCTTACTACAACGTCAGCAGCAAGCTAAGGCTATCCAAACTAGTGCTATTATCGCCCCTAAAGGTCAGCTAATTGAGAAGTTCTCGGAAATTCTGCCTTTTCAACTCACAGGGGCGCAGCAACGGGTAATTAATGATATTCTCAAGGATTTACAACAATCCACACCCATGAATCGTTTAGTACAGGGGGATGTGGGTTCGGGTAAAACTGTGGTAGCGGTAATTGCTATCTTGGCGGCGATTCAGTCTGGCTATCAAGCTGCGTTAATGGCTCCTACGGAGGTTTTAGCAGAACAGCATTATCGTAAGTTAGTTAGCTGGTTTAACTTGTTGCATTTACCAGTAGAATTACTCACAGGTTCCACTAAAATTCCTAAACGCAGGGAAATTCACTCGCAGCTAGGAACCGGTGAATTACCTCTGTTGGTGGGGACTCACGCCTTAATTCAAGATACTGTTAACTTCCAGCACCTGGGGCTGGTGGTAATTGATGAACAGCACCGTTTTGGGGTGAAACAAAGGGCGCTGTTACAGCAAAAAGGTGAGCAACCCCATGTGTTAACTATGACGGCGACCCCCATTCCTCGGACTTTGGCGTTAACTATACATGGGGATATGAATGTTAGTCAGATTGATGAGTTACCACCGGGACGGCAAAAAATTCAGACTACTGTATTAACGGGTCAACAACGCCGCCAAGCTTATGATTTAATCCGCAGGGAAGTTGCCCAAGGAAGACAGGTGTATATAGTTTTACCACTTGTGGAAGAGTCGGAAAAGTTAGATTTGCGTTCGGCGGTGGAGGAGCATCAAAAGTTACAGGAAACTGTTTTCCCAGAGTTTCAGGTGGGATTGTTGCATGGTCGCATGAGTGCGGCACAAAAGGAGGCAGCAATTACTAAATTCCGCGATCGCCAAACCCAGATTTTAGTTTCTACCACCGTTGTAGAAGTGGGTGTCGATGTCCCTAATGCAACCGTTATGCTCATAGAAAATGCCGAGAGATTTGGCTTGTCACAACTGCACCAATTACGGGGGCGTGTGGGTCGGGGGGCGGCGAAGTCTTTTTGTTTGTTAATGAGTAGTTCTCGCAGTCCTGATGCTCAACAACGGTTAAAGGTGTTGGAACAGTCCCAAGATGGCTTTTTTATCGCGGAGATGGATATGCGGTTACGCGGACCGGGGGAAGTGCTGGGAACTCGTCAATCTGGTGTAGCAGATTTTACTTTAGCCAGCTTGGTGGAAGATGAGGAGGTTTTACTGTTAGCTAGACAAGCTGCGGAGAAGGTGATAGAAATAGATGTCAATCTGGAGCGTTGGGATCTGATGAAAGCTGAGTTGAAGTATCGCTATGAGCGGTTAATGGGTGGGGCGATTTTAACTTAATTTAGCGACTAACCACGCTATCACTATCATTGGGGGGAAATGTTAGGGTTTTCATCCCACTTGATAAAGCCTTTTTCAGGCTCATGAAGTACACACCAATTCCCTATTCCCTATTCCCTGTTCCCTGTTCCCTGTTCCCTCAAACTAAAAAAAATGTACCTCACGAGCATGGTAAATGCTATAGTTTAATTACTAACAGTATAGTTTGAGTGTTTATAAACACAAGGTTTAAGCTATCATCAAAAACACCTTTACAGTTGAAAATCTTCACAAAACTTCTATGATTCTCCCTCCTCTCTTGAGGGGATGAGGTGAGGGTGTGGGGTTCTTCTTTCACCCCTAACAAGATTACCTAACTAAAGGTAGAAACAATGGGGGATCGCTTGCTGTATTGTTCACAATTTGTTACAAAAGTATAAAGAACTTCTAGAGACCCAAAACTTCATGTTCGGCGGACTTACTGGTTTAAAAGATTCTCAAGGTACAGATTGGGGAGAGCGAATGCTTAACACAGTCGCTAGCCAAACGATTCGCCACTTGTTTACCCAAAGCGAGTCAGTAGAAGTCTTTGTACGCTGCTATCCCTCCAGCAAACTCTTGCAAGGTAGTATTGACAGCTTTAAAATGAGCGGTCGCGGCTTAGTGATTCGCAAAGATTTCTTGGTAGAGGAAATGTCCTTTGAAACGGATGCTGTTGCCATTGACTTCGGCGCGGTTATGAGTGGTAAGCTCAAGCTCAAGCAGCCTACTCAAGCGATCGCTCACGTAGTATTATCAGAAGCTGGCATTAACCAAGCCTTCAATGCCAAACTAGTAACACAGCATCTGGTGAACCTTACCATACCCTCCTTGACGGCAATATCTGGCGGTGAACCGGTAACATTCACTAATATTCAAGTAGAACTGTTGGCAGAAAATCGTCTGCGAATGATGGCTAAGGCAGATTTAAATAATGGGGAACTCATACCCCTATGTATGACCATGGCTGTCGCGGTGGAAAGACGGCGACGGATTTCTTTTAAAGACCCTAAAATTGAACTGGATACAGTACCTGTAGCACAACGAGAAGTGTCCCAAGTATTGGGGATAGCATTCGCAGAAATTTTAGATAATATGGTTGACTTAGATCGCTTTGACCTTGATGGTGTAAAAATGCGGCTGAATCGTTTAGAAACTGAAGGTAAAAAGTTAATCTTTAGTGGATATGCAGAAATAGAACGTATACCTCGTAATCCTTAGTTACACCACCGTTAATTAGCTCCCGGACTTCTTTCATAAATTCCCAACCCTTGAGTATCCATACAGAAGTCCGGGATCTCTATCTTCCCACGCCTATATATTGGAAACCAGCCCTCACCATAGTGTCAGGGTCAAGGAAGTTACGACCATCTATAATTACCGCATGGTTCATTAATTGCGCCATTTTAGCATAATCTAGACTACTGAACTGTTGCCATTCAGTCACCAATACTAAAGCGTCGCAGCCATCAGCTAACCTTTCGGCGTCGGTTTCTACTAGTACACCGGTTAAACCATCACGTATACCTGTTTGGGAAACAATGGGGTCATAGGCTTTGACTTTTGCGCCCAGTCGGTTGAGGTGCTCAATGAGGTTGAGTGCTGGAGCGTCGCGCATATCATCTGTATCTGGCTTGAAGGTCAAACCCAAAAGTCCCACAGTTTTACCTTTGAGGATTTTTAAGGCTTGTTGGAGTTTTTCTAAAGCGATTAAGCGTTGGCGTTCATTTACACTAACAGCAGCTTTCATAATTTGGGCTTCGTAGCCATAATCATCAGCAGTGTGAATCAGTGCGGCCACATCTTTGGGGAAGCAGGAACCACCCCAACCAATACCAGCGTTTAAAAACTTGTGACCAATCCGGGAGTCTAGACCTATGCCTTTTGCTACTTGGGTAACATCAGCACCGACGCGATCGCAGATATTAGCCACTTCGTTAATAAAACTGATTTTGGTAGCTAAAAAGGCGTTAGCAGCGTATTTGATCATTTCTGCCGAACTCAGGTCTGTGGTCAGCACCGGCACAGGAGGTAAATATTTATCCGCAGCGTACTGACGTTCGACAATGGGAATATATAATTCTTGCATTAAAGCGATCGCTCTTTGACTATTACCCCCCAAGACAATGCGATCGGGATTAAAAGTATCATATACTGCCGAACCTTCACGTAAGAACTCTGGATTGCTGACAACATCAAACTCAGGTAATTTCTCCTGGACAGCCAACCCACGGTTGGGTATAAGTGTTTTTTGACGTTCTGCAATACCATCTAAAACAATCATCCGCACCCAGTCACCAGAACCAATGGGTACTGTAGACTTATTGACAATTACCTTATAACCACCGTTGAGATTCGCGCCAATGCTATGAGCGACAGCTTCCACATAACGGGTATCACTTTCACCAGTAGGTAAGGGTGGTGTTCCCACAGCAATAAACAGAATCTCACCATGGGCTACTCCGGCGGCAATATCTGTAGTAAAGTGAATTTTCTCCTCTCGAATAGCAGACTGCATAATTTCCGAGAGTCCCGGTTCAAAAATGGGGGACTGTCCCGATTTCATTAACTTAACTTTTTCTTCATTATTATCGACACAAATTACATCATGGCCGATACGGGCCAAGCAAGCGCCCGTCACCAAACCAACGTAACCAGTACCAATTACGCAAACACGCATTGAGTTTAACTCCTCGTTTTTTGGGGTTAGCCTTGAAAAAAATCGTTAAAATATTACATTAATGTCGGAAGCACCGATAATGCAAAATAACGAATAGGAACATATTTAGCCTACAGGCTAATTAAGCACAACAGTAAATACCGCAAAAAGCTGATATTTAAGTACCGTATTTTATCCGCTCGCAGAAATCTGCCACTGTCAGCTTTAACCCCTCTTGCAGCGGGACAGTAGGTGACCAATCTAACAAGGTTTTCGCTTTAGTAATATCAGGTTGGCGACGACGCGGATCATCAGATGGTAAAGGCTCGTAGTGAATTTCCACATCTGGGTTGACCATATTTTGTATAGTTTGCGCCAATTCTAGAATCGTGTATTCCCCGGGGTTACCCAAATTCACCGGACCAACATAGTCACTATTCATTAAGCGGATAAATCCCTCCACCAAGTCGGAAACATAGCAGAAACTCCGAGTTTGGGAACCATCACCATACACAGTTAAAGGAATACCCCGTAAGGCTTGAACAATAAAATTACTGACTACTCGACCATCGTTTTCTAACATTCTCGGACCATAAGTATTGAAAATCCGCACCACGCGAATATCGACTTTATTTTGTCTGTAGTAATCAAATGTTAAAGTTTCAGCAATGCGTTTGCCTTCGTCGTAACATGAACGAATGCCGATGGGATTAACATTACCCCAATACTCTTCTGTTTGGGGATGAACTTCGGGGTCACCATACACTTCGCTGGTTGAGGCTAAAAAGAATCTGGCCTTAACACGTTTAGCTAGTCCCAACATATTTAATGTCCCCATCACATTAGTTTTTACAGTTTTTACCGGGTTGTACTGGTAATGTACTGGAGAAGCTGGACAGGCTAGATGATATATTTGATCGACTTCTAAGCGAATTGGCTCTGTGATATCATGACGAATCACCTCAAAATATGGATTATTCATCCATTTGAGGATATTAATTTTACGACCTGTATAAAAGTTATCCAAACAAATAACCTCATGGCCTGCTGACATTAATCTGTCAATCAGATGAGAACCAATAAATCCAGCGCCGCCCGTAACCAAAATTCTCATAGTTTTACAGAAAGTTTACAAATATTTGTAGTTACCCTGGAACTGAGGATGAAATCATCCGGTTTCCGTGCGCAAATAAATATCGAACCAACAAATGTAACTTGAAAGAAACATTTTTATACAAGAGCAGTATAAACTGAATTTTGTCAATTTTAAACTTTACTGCTGAATAATTCATAGTATAAAGATAGCAAACAGCCCCATCAGATGGTCTGATTGGTCTGATAATTCATCAAATCTTCAATGATCAAATATCACTCTCTTGCCGCCTTCAATCAACGGTTGAGGACACAATCAAAACATCTGCTCATATCAACTGATTTACCGGAAAAATATAGAGACACCGTTTTTCTATAGGACAGAGGTCGACCGGGAAATCTGGGACTGTAACACTCCCCCTTGACTCTGTTGTGGTGTTCCCAGCATGACAATAGAGCAGGTAAGTTCTCCAGCTAACTGGCTGGTGACATCACTAATAGCTAACCCTCCGGGACTTGTACGATTTCGTATAAAAGGTAATACTACTAAATCATATAATCGTGCTGCCTGTAAAATCGCTTGGGCAGCATTTTCATGAACGATAATTTGAATTTCTGGGGGAATAGGTACAGCTAGTTGAGATATTAATGAGGCTAGGTGCAATCGCCGGTTGGCGATTTTCTCTGATAGCGATAGCGTGGCGTTAGCCATACTGCTGCGGTTATGAGTCCGCCATAACAGACTGCAATTAAAAGCTGGACGAGTGCATACATTCAGTACGGTAACTATGGCGTTCTGATTAGCCTCAGCCAACATCTGGGCAAATTGTACAGGTGGCAATGATGATGCTGTTAAATCTTCTAAGGGTACTAAGATGCGTTGAATTTTCTTTGGCGAGTCCACCAGACGGGTCACTACTACCGGACAATGACATGACCACAGGACATTATCAATTACATTGCCAAATAAACGCGCTCTCAACCCAGTGCGGTTACCCCAACCCATGATGATTAAATTAGCTTTTTGTTCCCGAGCTGCTCTACTAATACCCGAAGCAAAAGCATCATCAATTCTCAGTAATGGTTCTGCTTTTACTCCCAAGAGTCGACTTTGTGCTCTAGCTTTTGCTAATAACCGCTCACTGCGGCGCAGAGCAGTTTCTAAATGCGGTGCATCCATATTACCGGTAGCAGTAGCAATGGCCAATGGTACAATTTTACCTTGAGCTTGATTTGCTAATAATCCTGCCATTTCAATTAAATACTGCTGAGTATGAGGATTACACACAGGTACAACTATGGTCATACAACTGTGTTTTGCTTCTGTTTTCTCTTTAGATAGAGTTGCGGTTGATGTAGGAACGGGGGTAGAGACTAAGGCTACAGTTGTCTGACTGGTTATCCATGGACCTAAGATCGAGGTAACGATCATTAAAACAAGGACACTGTTTAATACTGCTTCTGAGAGCAACCCAGCCCGATATCCCACTAAAGTGGCTGCTAAAGTTATCCCCATCTGAGGTATTGACAATGACCACATAGTCAATATTTCCCCCCAGTTGTAGCCGTAAAGCAGTTTTGTGAATAAAGCTGCTATGAATTTGCTGCTGATTAAACTGACTACAATCACAAGTGTTAATTCCAGGGTGGTAATACTGGTAATTAAGGCAGTTAAATCAATAATTGAGCCAAAATTAATCAAGAAAATGGGAATAAATAAGACACTACCAATAAATATCACCTTTTCTTTAACTGGCCCCTCACCCAAGGCTGCATTCACCGCCAAACCTGCTAAAAAGGCTCCGACAATTGTTTCCACTCCTATCAATTGAGCACCCAGCGCAGCCAGAAATACACTGAGTAACACAAATAAAAACTGATTACCCTCGTCGTCTCTAAATTGGCGGAAAAATTCTTTACCCAGAATGCTTAAACCAACTACAATGAGGATGGTGTAAATACTCAACCAGATCAACAAGCGCATTAGTGACGCCCAGCTGAATAACTCCGGGTCAGGGGTCGCTATACAAACAGCTAATACCAGTACAGCGCTGAGGTTGGTAAAAGTGGCTGCTCCCACGGTGATACTGACAGCTTCATTATTTATCATCCCCAGACGAGTGATCATGGGATATGCCACAAGGGTATAGGAACCTAATAAGGAGCCGATTAAAATCGAGGTGTTCCATTGAAAATCAAAAATCTGTCCTACCAAGATTCCCATGAGTAGGGGAAAACTAAAGGTAAGGATACCAAACCCTAATGAGCGTTGTTTCTGGCGTTGGAAATGCTTCAGTTCCAGTTCTAAACCAGCTACAAACATCAAGTAAAGTAAGGCAATGTCTGATAAGGGCTTCATAACCCCTGATTCTGTGTGCAAGAGATTCCACCCTGATGGACCGAGTACTAACCCAGATAAGACTAAGCCGATAAATCCTGGTAGTCTCAATCGCTCAAAGAGGATGGGTATAACTAAGATGACCACCAGCAAAACAGCAAAGGTCACAATTGCTTCCTCGCCGATAACCTGAGTAGTTGGTATGGCTACGCCACGCAAGCTATCGGTGAGCAGAACTTGTGATATTAGTTCCATGGATTTAGACTTTAAGGGGTTACGCCGAATTCGTGATTACCTACCAGGCAATCAACTCAAAATGATTAATTAACGTAAAATCCACCCTGGCGAAAAATTCAAAAAACTAAAAGATTATGGTCCGTCCCTATTGGGACACCATTTGTTATTTCCCTACTTTAATATTACAACTGAAGTGGGTGTTTAATAAAGAAGCTCCCACCGGATTAATTGGCGATTCCTCATACATACCATTCCCTATTCAACCTTGCGGTTAATATTAGTCAGGTATGCAATCCTCATTTTGCCCGTTCCCTATCCCCACCCTACGAGTACTTTAAGGGTGGGGACTTCCACGTAATGTTAACTCCAATGATATCTTTGATACTCCCGACGGCTAGAAGCCGGGGGATTCTTGAAGAGTCCACAAATGAACTTTCAATGGTGATCAAAGACACCCTACTGATTCGGCTTAGGTCTAAACCTAGCTTGATCGCTACTTTTCTTAGAATATTAGCTGCAACCTTCGCAACAAGTCAAGCTATATAATATTCTCGGTCGGTAACGACTTAAGTCCC
>NZ_JAQMUH010000082.1:0-24032 GCF_028331025.1 Anabaenopsis arnoldii
GTAGTTATTGGTAACCCTCCCTATATTCGCATTCAAGCTTTAAAGGAATGGGCTACTTTGGAAGTAGAATTTTATAAGGAAGAATATGTTTCTGCTAGTAAGGGAAATTATGATATTTATGTTGTTTTTGTCGAAAAAGGACTAAATCTATTAAGAAAGGATGGGCGTTTGGGTTTTATCTTACCCCATAAGTTTTTTAATGCTCAATATGGAGAATCTTTGAGAAAATTAATTGCTAAAGGTCAATACCTGGAAAAAATAGTTTACTTTGGTGATCAACAAGTTTTTCCTAAAGTATCAACTTATACTTGTTTGCTTTTCTTATCTAAAACAGATAAATCAGAAGTTACTTTTATTCAGGTACAGGATTTATTAGAGTGGGTTACTGATGACAGTATTGAAAAAATCAGCCTTATTCAACAATCTTTTATTAGTAAAACCTGGAACTTTAGCAAATTTCATAACGCCTTATTCTTTGAGAAGTTTAATGATCATAGATTCGTCAGTTTAGGGAAAATAAAAAATAATATTTCCCAAGGTATTAGAACCAGTGCGAATGAAGTATATGTTGTAGATTTTATTTCTCAAAAGAGAGACAACTTACTAGATGTGTATTCTAAATCTTTAGATAAAGTAATTACAATTGAATCAAGTTTAACTTGTCCTTTTCTACAGGGGAAGGAAATTAAAGCCTATCAGCTTTTATATTCCAATAAGTTATTGATTATTCCTTATGAACTAGTGAACGGACAAGTTAATCTGCTCAATGAAAATAAACTCTGTAATAATTATCCGCTAACTCTTGATTATCTCATCCAAAATCAAATCAAATTAGAAAACCGAGAAAAAGGTAAGATGCTGGGATCTGGTTGGTATGGTTATATTTATCCCAAAAATATAGAGTTGATGAGATATCCTAAAATACTAGTACCTGATATTGCCATTAAAGCATCTTTTGCCTTAGACGAAAGAGGAGAGTATGCTTTTACTAGTGGTTATGGAATTACACTGAAAAATGATGTCAATGAGTCTATTAAATATATTTTAGGATTACTCAATAGTAAGTTATTAGATTTTTACTTCAAGAATATTAGCACCACAATTCGTGGTGGGTTTTTCCGTTATTTTACTCAGTTTGTTGAACAGCTACCAATCCGCAGGATTAATTTCGAGAATTTATCAGAAACAAATCTTCACAATCAAATGGTTAGACTGGTTGAACAAATGTTGTTTTTGCATGAACAGCTAAATCAAGCTCAAACACCACCAGCTAAAAGAAGAATTAAACAGCAAATTAATGCTACAGATAGACAGATTAATCAGTTGGTGTATGAACTCTATGAATTAACTGATGAGGAAATAGCTATTGTGGAAGGGTCATTCGTCTAATTCCCCACTTTGGCGAGCTAGTTCATAAATAGCAGAAATAATACAAGCCATTATACCTATGCTGATGCCCCAGCTACGTCCTAAGCTAATTTCTAGAAACCAGTTGGATAAACCGCCGATTACTAGAAAGGGAATGATGCTAAATAGTGAAGCGTAAAAGGCGTTTTGAGATTCTCTGGCTTGGCGTGTTTTTTCAAATTCTTGTTGACTGATGTAAAGCGATCGCTCGGCGAAGTTAAACCATTTACTGAGCAGTTCTATTATTGTATCACGCAGTGGGGAAAATATCAAGTATAGCGCCAATGACCACAGACAGGTTCCGGCGATGGCGATTTTGTCTATCTGAAAATGGAAAGGAAAAATTTCATTAATCATAGCTGGGGATGTCCTGCGGGTGGCAAAGTTAACTATAAGTTGACCTTTTAAGCAATTTTAAGCCTAAAACCCCGCAGAATTTTTTTTATTGCCAAAAATCAATGGACTGCTCTTTCTTTAAGCCTTGGGGAAGTCTCTTGGGGGGATGGGGGGCTTGCCACTGCAATCGTCTCTGCCAAAAGAGAATTACAATTTTGATGATCTATCCCTGTGGCTAGGGATTAATCTGGCGATCGCTTTATACGAATATACGGAACTGCGATCGCTTCCCTAATTAATCTTCTTTGCGGTTGGGTTGTGATGGTGATTTACTCAACAGAAACCACCATAGCTCTAACGCAATTAAAGCGACACCACTAATAGTTACACCAACTTTCAAGGCCAAAGGTTGCGACCTAGGGTGAAAATCATTAGTTTCCCCTGATGAATGAGTTGGTATTGTTGCTGATGCTGTTCCTAGGGATAGACCCAAAGCCGCCAGACTAGCCCAAAGTATATTTTTATTGAACATAGTTGAAATTATTGTACACCTCCAGAGATGATTTTTGGTTTAAATTTCCGCAATCTCAAGGCATTGGTGACCACAGAGACGGAAGATAAAGCCATTGCAGCGCCTGCAAGAATCGGATTTAGCAACCACCCAAAGAAGGGAAAGAGAATTCCCGCAGCGACCGGGATACCTATGATGTTGTAAATAAAGGCAAAGAAGAGATTTTGGCGGATATTGCCAATTGTAGCCCGGCTAAGTTGAATTGCCGTCACAATTCCTTGTAAATCTCCAGAAATCAGAGTAATATCACTCGCGGCGATCGCCACATCTGTTCCTGTACCAATCGCAATACCCACATCTGCTCGTGCGAGTGCAGGTGCATCATTAATACCATCACCTACCATCGCCACAATTTTAGATTTACCATCGCTTTGGAGGGATTGAATTATGGCGGCTTTTTGATCTGGGCGTACCTCTGCAAAAACTCTCTGGATACCGACTTCTTGGGCGATCGCCTCCGCAGTTTTACTGTTATCTCCAGTCAGCATTACCACTTCTAATCTAAGTTTCTGTAGTATTTTAACTGCTGCTGCTGAGGAAGGTTTCAGAGCATCAGCAATACCCATCACTCCTTCTAGAACACCATCTACAGCTATTAAAATCACAGTTTTACCCCCAGCTTCCCAGACTTGTTTATATTCCTGGAGGGAGTGATTATTAATTCCCAGTTCTGTCAACCAGCGTTCTGTACCAATTTGTACTAAGCGGTCTGACACCACACCTTGAACGCCACTACCAGGGACAGCTGCAAAGTCATTACACTCAATTAAACTCGCCTCTTGGGATTGGGCATATTTTACCACTGCATCAGCCAAGGGATGCTCGGAATTTCGCTCTACAGCAGCAGCTAACTGTAAAAGCTGTAGTTCATTGTGGTTAGCAGTACCCTTCACACAGACAAAATCGGTAACTGTGGGATTCCCTTGAGTTAAAGTTCCGGTTTTATCCAAAACAATGGTGGTGATTTTGTGTGCTAGCTCTAGGCTTTGGGCATCTTTAATTAAAATACCATTTTCCGCACCTTTACCAGTGCCCACCATAATTGAAGTGGGAGTAGCTAAACCCAAAGCGCAGGGACAAGCTATAATCAGTACACCCACTGTGGTCATGATTGCTAGGGTAAAGTTACCCATGAAGTTAAACCACATCACAAAAGTCGCGATCGCGATCGCAATTACAGCAGGTACAAACCATCCTGTAACCTGATCTGCTAATCTTTGAATTGGCGCTTTAGAACCCTGTGCTTGCTGCACAAGTTTGACTATTTGCGCCAAAAAAGTATCCTTTCCCACTCGTGTCGCTCGAAACTGAAAACTACCAGTTTTGTTAATAGTCGCCCCAATTACCTCATCACCCGGTTGCTTTTGCACTGGTAAGCTTTCACCAGTAACCATGGACTCATCCACCGTAGAAATACCAGTAATCACCTCACCATCTACAGGAATCTTTTCCCCTGGACGCACCACAATCACATCATTAATTTCCACCTCGGTAATAGAAATATCCATTTCTACACCACCACGGATAACCCTAGCATTTCTGGGTTGTAGTCCCATCAGTTTATGAATAGCTTCCGAGGTTTTTCCCCTAGCGCGATGCTCTAACAACCGTCCCAGCAAAATTAAAGCAATTACAGTTACCGAAACCTCATAATATACATGAGGGATTATACCCTGAGCCGTAAAAAATCCCGAAAACAGAGTCACAAACAAAGAATATAGATATGCAGCACTTGTACCCACTGCCATCAGGGTATCCATTGTTGCTGTATGGTGCTTGAGGGCTTTCCAGCCATTCACATAAAAACCCCAACCACACCAAAACTGTACTGGGGTAGTCAACAGTAACTGTACCCAATAATTATGCAGAAATTCGGGAATAAACCAGAAATTTAACCCTGTCATCATGGGTATGGAACCCACAAAAATGATTATAGCGATCACACCCGCCACAATCACCTTGCGGCTAATTTCCTGTTCCGCGGCTAACTTAATTGCTGTGTGAGTATCATCTTCTCCAGTCAGTATGTCTTCTGAAACCTGGTAAGAAGAGTATCCCGCAGCATCGATAGCGCTTTGGATAATCTTTAAATTAGTACGTGTTCGATCATAATTGATTGTAGCCTGTTCAGCAGCAAAGTTAACATTGCAGTCAATCACCCCTGGAATCAAGCGAATTGCTTGGTCAATGTTGTTTGCGCAGGAAGCGCAACTCATACCCCGGAGTTTAAGCGTGAGAGTATCCATGCTCAGTCAATCACTTTTGCTAGTGTAGCCTATCCAGTCAAAGTTGCATCCAATTGATGAATGCAACTTCATCCGCTCAAACACATTTAGTTTAGATGTAGAAATTACATCAAACGCTTATACCCTAGGCATCTGAGCCGGTATAATCAGTTTTAAGCAGCTGGATAGCCTGCAGCAGCTAAAGCATTCTTAATTGATGCTTCCGATGCTTGAGTTTCTACGCTCACAAATTTGGTTTGGGGGTCAGCCTCAATCGTAGCATTGGCATCAACTGCTTTTACTGCATTAGTAATATTGTTGGCACAAGCAGAACAAGCCATATTGGGAACTGTGAGTTTGAGTGTCATAGGTTTACAGTATGGAATCAAAGAACTATCAAGATTTAGCTTGTATCTGCTGAATATCAGTCGTAAAGCTAATTCAGCCATTGCTAATTTGTGGGGAATCCTCTTTTCATGGCTTTAGGGATGCTTTTGACTGTCATCAGCTATTAAGTTTGGCTTTTATCTTATATCCATCCTAAACTCTCCAGCCAGCTAGAGAGTCTATCATAGTTTACAACTCTTTAAATTCTTTTCCGTCCCCATGTCATGGTATCAATATAATAATGCCATATATTTATTTAGTATTTAATTATACTCAAAATTTCACCGCCAAAATTTCATCTTCCGGCTGATATAAGCTGATATAAATTCTCAGGAAAAAAGGCTTGGACAAGCCAAGCCCTTATGTATACCAAGCATTTACTACACCAATAATAATTTAATAGTTCTATACCTTTAGTTCATCCTCCTAAAGGATGTGTTCAAATAGTCTCAAAGCTGATAAATAAGCAATTATTAATCATAAAAAAAGGTTTGGCTGTGAACCAAACCTTGATTATTGCTGTGCTTAACAACGTACTAACTTACAATTTAAGAAAACTTTTTCTCAACTTCATCTTCCTGCGGCCAGTAGAATATTAGGTTCAATTTATATTTGGCATTTCATTCATATATTAAAAGCACGAAAAAGGCCTGAACTAGAGCCAGACCTTTATATATACCAGGTGTTTACCATATTTAGCCAATTTATATATAAACTGATTATAATTCATCTGCCTTCAAGCAGTATACAAATTATATTAAATATGCTAAATATCATATCTATAAACATGGTATCATTATCCACAATAGATAGGCAGTCATCAAAAAATTACTCATACCCTGGTGAGATGTCATCTATCCCCAACCAACATCTCAAAAGAAAACCCTGGCCTTAACTCCAGGGTAGTTATATGTTTTTCAGGCATTAACGAACTGAATAATAACAGCATAAATAAATTATTTATAATACCTATCGATATATACAAAAAACCGACATTTATGATATAATGCTAAAATCGTTTTTCAATGCACTAAAGCATAAACCCCAGAGCTAAATTGAAAATATACAAAAGAGGCTTGAGCATTAGCCAAGCCCACATTCAGCAAGAGTTTACCATGTATTATCACTGTAAATGTACTTTTGTGTAAATTTCATCTATCTATAGGTTAGATATAAGCAATACCATAACTGAAATATATCAGCATAAAAAAGGTTTAGCACTCGGCTAAACCTCCATAGAAAGCAGTTAATCGACACACTAATTTTAATTTAAACCTGCTAATTATTCAGGTCATCTTCCTAGGGAATGTGTGCAAATATTTTTTAATATGATATGGCATTACTGCGACAAACACGATGGAGAATTAAAGGTAAATTTTAGAGTGGGTCGGTTACCCCTAATTTCTATCCTTTTAAAGCCTCAAATCCTTATATTTACTGTATAAACAGGCTCTAAATTACAGCCTATGTTGAGAATCTGGTATTTTATTGTAAAGTTAGTATATTTATTTACTGTTTAACCAGGAGGATAAATTAAAATACTAATATAAAAAATTACTTATAGTACATAAAGGGTTTTTCAGGGTAATGAAGTACACACCAATTCCCTATTACCTATTCCCTGTTCCCTGAAACTAAAAAACTTTTTACCTCACAAGCATGGAAAATGCTATATCTTGAGAAAAGCCTCCAGGGTTTTAGAGACTGACTAGTGAGCAAAATAAATAAAATAAATAAAATAATAGTTGCTTTCCTGTAAGATATGTGCTAAGTTAAGTAATCGTGTGGTTAAGGACGTATAGCTCAGTTGGTTAGAGCGCTACGTTGACATCGTAGAGGTCACTGGTTCGAATCCAGTTACGTCCATAGTTAATGAAAATATCCCGGAGATCATATGAGCGTATCTCATAGCCGGGTTAAATTCTCAAAGGCGCATATTCAGAAGATATTACCCTCAGCAATACCGTGTGATTACTGGTATTTCCCAGGGGCGATCGCCTGTTTTGAGAACTGTTTTACTCTTCCTCATCAATCTCACCAATAGCGTCATCAAACTTGTTGATAATTTCCAATAATTCCGTTTAGAAATATCTTTGTAGTAGGCATAGAAAGCCTGACTATCTCTAGCGGAATGCTGGGTTTTATACATCTGGTTATAGTCCGCAATAAATTCGTTTAATTTGTTGCAGCTATGACTGCGGTTACTGGTATCGGTTTGGTTGGTAACTTGACATTGATTTTGACACCAATGCTCAGTGTTGATAAATTCTAGGTAAAAGGTTGTACCATCGTCGCGGTTGAGTTCCATTTTATCCCGGAGACGTTTAGCGCGATCGAATACGTTACCTTTATCTAGGTGGTTGAGGATGGTTTTAAATTCGGTGTCGCTGAGTTGGATACCGTTATATTTTTCCAGTTGGGTTTTCAGGTTGGCTTTGAGGTCTTCAGCGTTGCCAATGGTGACAGGTTCATAGCCTAATGTGGTTAGGCGTTCAATTAACTGTTGTTCTAATTCAGCTTCAGATTGAGTCATAGCTTAATTCTCGTTAGGCATAATGACGGAAATTGGTTGGTTGCGCTGCTTTCGATAAATGGTAAAGTCACTATCTAGGGTTAGAATTTGGCTATCTTCGTACATTTCGCTCATTCTGACTAAACAGGCATCAGCTAGAGACATTGGTACTGAAGCATAGCGTTTCATTAGGTTTTCTATGGCTTCAATTTCTTGGTTGAGGATAAAAGGGATAATGATATGACCTTGTTGAATCAGTTTTAGAATAGTTTCTTGTCCATTATGAATCCTTTGGGCGAGGAAACAGGCTTCTGTAATTACGGCCTCATTAGTTAAGATAGGGGTGCTGATTTGAGCGAGTTGGGAAACTGCCCAAGGGTGAAATTTATCTTTGGGCATCAGGTAAGCAATTAAAACTCCTGTATCTAAAATTGTGGTTCTAGTCATGATTGGCCAAATTTTTCTAGATACTGAGGATTATGGGAAAGGTCTTGAAGATTGCTGTCAAGACAACCGATAAATTCTTTAGTCGCTGCTGCGAAGGATGTTTTGGGGGTTTCTGTTGCAGTGGGTGTTTGCTGATCAGGGGTTTGACTTGATTGAAATTCCAGAAATTCTACAAATTCAATCACTTTTTTTTGTTGTTCGGGGGGGAGTTGTTGAATTTTTTGAATGGCTGTTTCTAGGGTGAGCATATTGGTTAATGGATAGTAGGTAATTTGGTAATACTTCTATTATTCCCCATTCTCTGGTTCAAGATTTAAACCGCGATAGATTTGTTCAAGGGGAAAGTTAAGATTAATGCTTTTAAGTTGGATGGTGTCACCTGGTTTGTAGTTGATAATTAACCAGTCTCCAGCCTCGTTTTTATGATAAAGGTCAATTTCCATGCTGGTGGAACTGACCAGCAGATAATCTATTAAGGCTGGATTATTTTTATACATTCTAAATTTACCACCTCTGTCATAAGCTTCGCTAGTTTTTGATAAAACTTCAACTATTAAGCAGGGGTAGGTAATATATTGGGTATTGGTTTTGTCGCGATCGTCGCAGGTGACGCTAACATCTGGGTAGGTGTAGTTATTAGTACCTAAAATATTAACTTTGAGGTCTGAGTTACCTGTTATGCAACTACTAGCGTCTAAATGGGTATCAAACATAGTCGTAAATCTAATAGCAATGCGGCTATGATTAACGCTACCGCCACTCATGGGGTAAACTTGGCCGTTGATATATTCGTGTTTTTCTAGTTGCTGTTCTTCCCATGCAAAGTATTCTTCGGGGGTGAGGTGGGGGGTGTTTTCTTTAGCTGCAATCATTTTCTTTGAGTAATTGGTAATGGGTAATACTTTTATTTTATTTGTTCTATCTATGCCCTTATAGCATTTCCCATGCTCGTGAGGTACATTTTTTTTTAGTTTGAGGGAACAGGGAACAGGGAACAGGGAACAGGGAATAGGGAATAGGGAATTGGTGTGTACTTCATGAGCCTGAAAAAGGCTATATAATAAATAATATCAATTTAATTTTTGTAGGTTGGGTTGAGGAACGAAACCCAACATTTACCAGCATTTGTTAGGTTTCACTTCGTTCAACCCAACTACTCAATACTATGTATCATCTGTGTAAACATGGGTAACCGCACTCAAAACAGCAAAGATGTATAATTATTTATATATTTTCTTGTATAATTTTTCTTAGCCATAAATAACCAGCCCATGGTGTGAATCTATGCGTCAATGTCTTAACCCGGAGTGTCTCCACCTTAACCTGGATACTTGCCAATATTGCCAAAAGTGTGGTAACAAGTTACTCCTACGAGAAAGGTATAGCCCCCAGTCAATTTTAGGACAAGGGGGTTTTGGTCGGACATTTCTAGCCATTGACGAAGATAAACCCTCAAAACCCTATTGTGTCATTAAGCAATTCCTCCCCCAAGCCCAAGGAACAGACAGTATAGAAAAGGCTTCCCAATTATTTGCACAAGAAGCAGAACGTTTAGAAGAACTGGGTAAACATCCCCAAATTCCCGAATTAATGGCTTATTTCACCGCCGATAATCGTCAATATTTGGTTCAGGAGTTTGTCAAAGGGGAAACCCTACAAGCGGAATTAGATCAAACCGGGGTGTTTGCAGAACAGCAAATAGGAGGATTATTAATAGAACTGTTGCAGATATTCAAGTTTGTCCACAGTCAGCAGGTAATTCACAGAGATATTAAACCAGAGAATATCATTCGCCGCAGTAGTGACAACAAGTTATTTTTAGTAGACTTTGGCGCTGCGAAGGTGGTACAAACCAAACAACGCACAGCTACAGGGACAATTATCGGGTCAGCGGAATATTGCGCCCCTGAGCAGTCTATGGGGAAAGCCATATTTATCAGTGATTTATATAGTTTAGGTGTCACCTGTCTGCATTTATTAACAGGAGTTAGCCCCTTTAATTTATATGATCCGATGAATGCAGAATGGGTGTGGCGAGATTTCTTGAATGGGAATGTTGTTAGTGATGAGTTGGGTAAGATTTTAGAAAAGTTAGCAAATCCTGTACCCAAGCTGCGTTATCAGTCTGTGGAAGAGGTGATGACTGTTTTGAGTCCTGTTTTTTCCCCTAACTCTGGAAGGGGAGAGGGAAGAACCCCACCACCTCATACCCCCTGTCTACACACAACCCTCATCGGTCATTCTCACTGGGTTGTGTCTGTAGCATTTAGCCCGGATGGTCAAACCCTAGCTAGTGGGAGTGTGGACAAGACTATCAAACTGTGGGATGTAAAGACGGGTAAGTTCCGCGACACCCTCAGTGGACATTCTGGCTCGGTTTGTTCTGTAGCATTTAGCCCGTATGGTCAAACCCTAGCTAGTGGGAGTTATGACAAGACTATCAAACTCTGGGATATGAATACAGCTAAGGTTCGCCACACCCTCACCGGACATTTTAACTGGGTTTATTCTGTAGCATTCAACCCAGATGGTCAAACCTTGGCTAGTGGGGGTGATGACAAGACTATCAAACTGTGGGATGTGAAGACAGGTAAGCTGTGTCACACCCTCAGCGGACATTCTGAGTGGGTGAGGTCTGTAGCATTTAGCCCGGATGGTCAAACCCTAGCTAGTGGGAGTTGTGACAAGACTATCAAACTCTGGGATGTGACCACAGGTAAGGTTCGCCGCACCCTCAGCGGACATTCTGACTGGGTGAGGTCTGTAGGATTTAGCCCCGATGGTCAAACCCTAGCTAGTGGGAGTTATGACAAGACTATCAAACTGTGGGATGTGAGGACAGGTAAGCTGTCTCACACCCTCACTGGACATTCTGAGTGGGTGAGGTCTGTAGGATTTAGCCCGGATGGTCAAACCCTAGCTAGTGGGAGTTATGACAAGACTATGAAAATTTGGCCGTTAAGGTAATATTAACATCTCCAAAAAATAAATATGCGTTGTCAAACATTGTTGCGCGCAGATATCTATTACATTTTTAGGAGGAGCAACATTTCTTAAGTTAAACACCTTATGCTGAATATTCCTCAACTACTGGCGACTGAATTAAACCTCAAACCTGAACAAATCGAAAACGCCTTGGAACTGTTAACCGAAGGTGCGACGGTTCCTTTTATCGCACGTTACCGCAAGGAGCGCACAGGGGAAATGAACGAGGTACAACTGCGGGACTTGTTTGATCGCTATGCTTATTTAACAGAGTTAGCAGAACGCAAGGGGGTAATTCTCAATGCGATCGCCCAACAAGGTAAACTCACAGAAGAACTCAAAGCCAAAATTACATCCTGCTTACAAAAAACAGAATTAGAGGATTTATACCTACCCTATCGACCAAAAAGGCGCACCCGTGCTACCATTGCCAGGGAAAAGGGTTTAGAACCTTTAGCCCAGTTGATTAAATCTCTCAATGTCCCTCAAAGTCCCACAGCACCACTAGAAACAGCAGCAATGCAGTATGTTTCTCAGACTCTGGAGGTGAAAACACCACAGGAAGCACTCAAGGGCGCGGCTGACATTTTAGCGGAAGAAGTGGCAGAAAAAGCGGAGTTAAGGGCATATCTGCGTGATTATTTTCTGGAGAAAGGGGTATTTATCTCTCAGATCAAGAAAGATTATCCCGAAGGTACAACCAAGTTTGAGATGTACCGCAACTATCAGATGGGGGTAAAAAATATTGCCCCCCATAACCTCCTGGCTTTGTGTCGCGGTGAAGCGGAGGGAATCTTAAATTATGAAATTGCTTTTGATGAAGATATTGTACTCAACTATCTAGAAGCAAGGGAAATTAAAACCAAAAATCCCACAATTCGGGAATTTTATCAAGCCATGGTCAAAGACGCATTTAATCGGCTGATGAAAACCTCCATTATGGGTGAGGTGATTTCCCAGAAAAAAACCTACGCAGATATAGAATCAATTCAAACCTTTGAGGCCAACCTGCGAGAGTTACTGTTATCTGCACCCGCGGGAATGAAACCCACACTGGCGATTGACCCTGGTTTTAGAACCGGGTGTAAAGTTGTGGTACTTGACGAAACAGGAAAATTTTTAGCCTACCAAGCGGTGTTTCCTCACCAAGGGTCAGCACAACGGGACAAAGCTGTACAAACTCTCAAAAATTTAATTACACAATATCAAATCAGGTTAATTGCGATCGGTAACGGTACAGCTTCCCGGGAAACCGATGAGTTTGTGAACCAGGTCTTACAAGATATAGACCCCAAACCCATTAAAGTTATCGTCAATGAATCGGGAGCATCAATATATTCTGCCAGTAAAGTGGCATTAGAAGAGTTTCCTGATTTAGATATTACCGTGCGCGGTGCTATTAGTATCGGTCGCCGGTTACAGGACCCCCTGGCGGAACTAGTAAAAATTGACCCTAAATCTATCGGTGTGGGACAATATCAACATGATGTTGATCAAAAGTTGCTGAAAAAGAAACTTGATGAAACTGTGGAAAGTTGCGTTAATTATGTGGGGGTAGACCTAAACACCGCCTCTAAGGAACTGTTAACTTTTGTTTCGGGAATTACAGCCACAGTAGCCAATAACATCGTCACCTATCGCAACGAGCATGGAGTCTTTAAGAACCGCAGACAATTGTTAAAGGTGGCGAAGTTGGGACCCAAGGCGTTTGAACAAGCTGCGGGTTTTCTGCGGATTCGTGGCGGTGATAACCCTTTAGATAATACCGCAGTCCATCCCGAAAGTTATTCTGTGGTGCAGGCGATCGCCGCTGATTTGGATATATCCTTAAATCAGATTACAGAAATTGCAGCCAAGCTGAAAAAAACCAACCTCAAGAAATACGTCACCGACAGCATTGGGGAACCTACACTCAGGGATATCATCAGGGAACTAGAGAAACCAGGTAGAGACCCCCGCGCCGAATTTAAATACGCCACCTTTAGAGAAGGAATTACAGAAATTAGTCATTTACAGGTAGGGATGGAATTAGAAGGAATAGTTACCAATGTGGCTAACTTTGGCGCTTTTGTGGATATTGGCGTACATCAAGATGGTTTAGTGCATATTTCCCAACTAGCTGATAGATTTGTCGATGATATCCAGAAAGTTGTTAAAGTGGGACAAGTTGTGAAGGTGCGGGTATTGGAAGTTAACGAAAAGTTGCACCGTATTAGTTTATCGATGAAAGCTGTTAAGTAATAAAGCCATTATTTTAGTGTCTTTGTAGACTACAAAGACACTCTCACCCTAATGGTATAAACATAATCCCTCTTATTCAAGATGGAAAATATAAGTATTGATCTGAAAATAATACCAGGAATCGTCAAGAATCCATCTGTTATTTTTAGGTAAAAACAATGTGGGGAACACTTTTAACGGTCATAGCCACAGCCTTGAGCTTGTTAATTGTCGATTTAGTTGTACCCGGTGTAAATCTTGCTAATTTTCCAGCAGCTATGATTGCTGGTGTCGTCATTGGTTTGATCAACAGTTCCATTAAACCAGTCCTTTCTGCTTTATCTTTACCCCTTAACTTCCTCACCTTCGGAGCATTTTCCCTAGTAGTTAACGGTTTTTGTTTCTTGTTAGCTGCGGTGGTGGTTCCTGGGTTCGCAGTCCGGGGAGTTCTCGCCTTTTTTCTGGGTCCGGTAATTTTATCTTTTGCTAATACCTTCATTAACAAGTATTTGGCTGAAAGATATCCTGTTTTAAGCAGTAGTGATGTTAATAGCCAAGGCGAATTACCCTCCAGATAAGCATCCTACACAATTTGCACAAAAACCTCATTAAATAAAATCGCCAAATCATGAAAATCGGTCGCTTACTTTTAGGTTTATTCCTTCCTCCTTTAGGTGTGTTTCTGACAGTTGGCGTTGGTCCAACTTTGTTAATTAACATTTTACTCACACTTTTAGGCTGGCTTCCCGGTAGCATCCATGCAGTTTGGGTAATTGCTAAACATGAAGAACTCAATCAACAAGGACGTAGTTATTAAATTAAAATGAGCGTCTCCATTTAAAGAGGGTGGTAATTAACCACCCTGATTTCTTGGCTGATGAATTTCTCTCAACATTTGTCAAGACTACTTACGAGTTAGTTCCTCCTGTTTATTATCAGTAGGTGTCTCATCTTTAAAAATCTCAGCAGTAGATAGTAACAACTCCCGTAAAGTTTGTTTAATTTGACGCTCCTTTCTGGCCATAGCAGCGCCAGCTTCCCCTAGTTTATCTTCTAGGTGCGATCGCTGTTCCTCCACTTGTGTCGCCATAGCCTCAGCTTGGGGACGAGCCTGATCATACCAATGTTTTGCCTCATCTAGATAATCCTTAACCTCACCATCCCGGCCGCCATAACGCGCAGCTAAATTCGCCCGGACAATAGCTAATTGAGCTTGCAATTGCGCATAACGTTTCTTAAGTAAAGCTACCTCCTCACTATCTTTAATAGTATTGATAGCAGAAGCGATCGCATTTTTAGTATCCTCAGTTTTATCCTTGCTAGTTTCGGCAATTTCCGTTAAAATACCATCAACTTCTTGCTGAATTTGTTCCTCTTCACTATCCAATTGTGCTTGTAGCTTCTTGACTTCTCCTTGAGTTTTTACAATCGCCTCATGTCGTTTGCTATTAACCCCTTCCAACGCCCCCTCAATGCAAGCTGTGACATCTTCCTTAATTTCCGCCCCCCTGTGTTGAAAGTTTTCCACCACAGCAGAAACCGCATCTTTTACTAGATAACGAATATCACTAGAACCTGCTTTCAGTTCCGAACTAAGCTGAGAAACAGCAGATTTAACAATTTCCCGAATCCGCTGAGTTCTTAACTGTCCAGTTTCTTTAACCTGTTGCAAATCGATAGTAATTTGCTCCTTAACATTCTTCGACATTTTTAACCTTTCCTATTTAAATCACAAACATGAATGACACAAACAAGATCCTCTATGTGCATTATGGTAGATAGTTATAAAAATAAACACATCCCAGAGATAGAAAATCCTGATAATTTACGACTAAAGCATCTCATACCTAATAGATAAGTAAGTGGGCATTAAAATTTGTCGTTATGACAAGGGAACAGGGAACAGGGAACGGGGAACAGAGAAGAGGTTTTGCGACACTTTACTCTTCGTTACATACTGCGGTTTTTTTCTGTTCACCTACTTACCCCTAGAATCAAATCTGCGTCACGGTAAACCTCAAAAATATGTACCACCCATGTGAGATAATAAGTATTAATAGCTAGTAAATGAGAGAAATTATGTGGCGGGTAAATGTAACTTGTTCCGGTGACGCTTGGAAACAACACGGCGCTAACTTCAAAAGCATATCAGACAAATATCAAGGCGAATGTATTTCTTCTAAAAAAATGCCAGATGGTACAAGAATCATGGCATATAAAATAGAAGATGTCAGCGATGCAGAAGCTTTTCAAGAAGAGTGTACCAACTTTGCCGGGTTTACAGCTGACTTTGAAGCCCTGTAACATTCCCCAGCATCTATAATATTGAAGCAAACACGATTATAGTCCCGTAGGAGAATTTTGGTGGATTCCCGATATAACCCAGCAGACATTGAGGAAAAATGGCAACAAACATGGGCAGAACTTGGCCTAGATAAGACATCTGCAAATACTAAAATGCCAAAATTCTACGCCCTTTCCATGTTCCCCTATCCATCGGGCAGCCTCCACATGGGTCATGTCCGTAATTATACTATTACCGATGTAATTGCACGCCTCAAGGGAATGCAAGGATATAGGGTACTCCACCCCATGGGTTGGGACGCTTTTGGTTTACCAGCAGAAAACGCCGCCATTGACCGGGGAGTACCACCAGCCCAGTGGACTTATCAAAACATTGCCCAAATGCGGCAGCAATTAAAGCGTCTGGGTTTGTCTATCGACTGGGACAGCGAAGTTGCTACTTGTTCACCAGACTATTATAAGTGGACACAGTGGATTTTCTTGCAGTTCTGGCAAGCCGGGTTAGCATATCAAAAAGAAGCAGCAGTAAACTGGGACCCCGTAGACCAAACTGTGGTAGCTAACGAGCAAGTAGATAACGAAGGTCGTTCTTGGCGCAGTGGGGCGAAAGTTGAGCGAAAACTATTACGCCAGTGGTTTTTAAAGATTACCGACTACGCTGAAGAATTACTCAACGATTTAGATAAATTAACCGGTTGGCCCGAACGGGTCAAGTTAATGCAAGCTAATTGGATTGGTAAGTCTACAGGCGCTTATTTAGAATTTCCCGTAGTGGGAAAGGATGAAAAGGTGGCTGTCTACACCACACGCCCAGATACAGTTTATGGTGTTAGCTATGTAGTATTAGCTCCCGAACACCCTTTAACCCGTGTGGTCACCACCCCACAGCAAAAACCAGCTGTAGAAGCATTTATTCAAGAAGTTTCCCAGCAAAGCGAGTTAGAACGCACCGCTGAAGACAAACCCAAGCGCGGTATCCCCACTGGTGGCCAAGTCATCAACCCTTTTACCGGGGAACAAGTACCCATTTGGATCGCCGACTATGTACTGTATGAATATGGTACCGGGGCAGTTATGGGTGTACCTGCTCATGATGTGCGAGATTTTAAATTTGCCCGTGTTTATAATTTACCCATTGAGTTTGTCATTGCTTCCCCCGATGATGTGGCAGATTTTGACCTAACGCCCACATCACCCACAGATGAAATCACCAAAGTTATTAATATTGAATACAATCAGGCATATACTGAGCCAGGAATTTTAATTAATTCCGGGTCTTTCACCGGTATGAATTCCACAGATGCCAAAGAGGCAATCATTAAATATGCTGAGTCAGAAAATTTTGGTAAACTGCGAATACAATACCGCCTGCGAGATTGGTTAATTTCCCGACAACGCTACTGGGGCGCACCTATACCAGTTATTCACTGTCCCAATTGTGGCATAGTACCAGTCCCCGATGAGGATTTGCCCGTCAGGTTACCAGAAGAGGTGGAATTAACCGGGCGTGGGGGTTCACCTTTGACTCAGTTGGAAAGCTGGGTCAATGTTCCCTGTCCTAGTTGCGGTACTCCCGCTCGCCGAGAAACCGATACCATGGATACCTTTATTGATTCTTCTTGGTATTTCCTACGCTATCCCGACGCTCAGAATACAGAACAAGTTTTTGACCCCGCTAAAACTAATGACTGGATGCCTGTAGATCAGTATGTGGGTGGTATTGAACACGCTATTTTACACTTGTTATATTCCCGGTTCTTTACTAAGGTGCTGCGGGATAGAGGTTTACTTAACTTTGATGAACCCTTCGCCCGGTTGTTGACTCAGGGTATGGTACAGGGTTTAACTTATATGAACCCCAATAAGAGCGGTAAAGATAAATGGGTTCCCTCTCATTTAGTCAACCCAGCAGACCCCCGCGACCCCCAAACAGGTGAACCATTACAACGCCTCTATGCCACTATGTCTAAGTCTAAGGGTAATGGTGTAGCACCAGAAGATGTGATTAGTAAGTATGGTGTGGATACGGCGCGGATGTTTATCCTGTTCAAAGCACCCCCAGAAAAGGATTTGGAGTGGGACGAAGCAGATGTAGAAGGACAATTTCGGTTTTTAAATCGGGTATGGCGCTTGGTCACAGATTATGCTACCGCTGGGGTATGCAGGAAAAAGCCAGAACTTTCTGATTTAACTAAGCCAGAAAAGGAATTACGGCGCGCTATTCACACCGCTATTCAAGGAGTGACGGAAGATTTACAAGATGAATATCAATTCAATACCGCTGTTTCGGAATTGATGAAGTTAAGTAATGCTCTCACTGATGCTGAGTGCAAAAATTCCCCTATTTATGCTGAGGGAGTTCAAACTTTAGTGCTCATGTTAGCTCCTTTTGCCCCCCACATTGCTGAGGAATTGTGGCAGTCCTTGGGTAATACTGGTTCTATCCACACTCAGACTTGGCCATCTTTTGACCCCGGAGCTTTGGTAGCTGAGGAAATTACTTTGGTAATTCAGATTAACGGTAAAAAACGTGCAGATATTCCCGTCCCCGCACAAGCTGATAAGGCGGAGTTAGAAAGATACGCCCGTGAGTCTGAGGTTGTGCAACGTTACACTGAGGGTAAGGAAATTAAAAAGGTGATTGTGGTTCCCGGAAAGTTGGTGAATTTTGTAGTTGCTTAATAATTTAGTCTGTTAGGTGGGTTAGGGTTGACTTAACCCACTATTATCGCTTGATTCCTGAAATTGTATCAGTTGCTCTTAGAGGATGTTTGATAAGTTTCCAAGAGGTAATTTTTATCTTAGGGAACAGGGAAGAGGGAACAGGGAACACACCCAACACACCCCACCCTAACCCTCCCCTTACCAGGGGTTCGATAGTAGGTAGGATCGCAACCGAAATCAATAACTTCCCTGAGCGAAGTCGAAGGAATATAAGGGGGAGGAAGTGAGGTTAAGATAACCGCAAGAGATTTTAGAGATTATTGGGGGTATCGTGGTTTCGACTTCGCTCAACCACCGAATTTGATACACTAATCATGACTTGACAAACATCCTCTTATATTAGCGTTTATATTGACAGGGTTCACCAATTTTAACCGGAAAAATTAATAATATTTAAATGTTGCACATCCTCTAAAGTTGTGCCATATTCAATCTAATTCAACAAAGGAAACAATGAAAAAAATCCTTCAGATGACCTTTTTGAACAAGACATATTTTGATTAGAGATACTTATCTAAAAATGTTAATTGATGCACGCAAATTACCCCAAGATGAAAGTCTGGAAACTGAAGTTTGTATTGTTGGATCTGGACCAGCAGGTATTACTTTAGCGCGTGAATTAGCCCGAACAGATTTTCGGGTGATTTTATTAGAAACTGGTGGATTAAATTTTGATCGGAATACTCAATCACTGACTTTAGGTGAAAGTGTTAATAATCATTTTGACATCTTAGAAAGTCAGCGTTGTTTTCAGTTCGGCGGTACGGCTAACTTTTGGAAAATTCGCCTAGGTAATAATGTCATTGGTGTTAGGTATGCCCCATTAGATAAAATAGACTTTGAAAAGCGCGATTGGCTACCTTACAGTGGTTGGCCTTTTGATAAATCTCATCTTGATCCTTTTTATAAACGCGCTCATCAACTTTGCCAACTGGGAACTTTTAGTTATGATGCTCAAGATTGGGAAGAGGCTCAAACTCCTTGTTTGCCATTTTCTGGGAATGTAACTACTAATATGTTTCAGTTTGGCCCTCGTGCTGTATTTACCCATGATTCCCGTGAAGTAATTCAGCAAGCCAGAAATATTACCACATATCTCAATGCTAGCCTAGTGGAAATTGAGACTGATGAAACAGCCACAAATGTAACTCGTTTAAGGGTGGCTTGTTTATCTGGCAAAGAATTTTGGGTACGTGCCAAATTTACTATACTAGCAACAGGTGGTATAGAAACAGCACGTTTATTATTACTATCAAATAAAGTGCAAACAACTGGGTTAGGTAATCAAAATGATCTAGTAGGGAGATTCTTTATGGATCATTCTTTAGTTCATGGTGGTAAATTGATTCCTAGTAATCCAGAGATTTTTCGCAAGACAGCTTTATATGATTTGCGGCGGGTTAATAACATTCCAGTCATGGGTAAGTTAACTTTGACAGAAGAATGTATGCACCATCAACAATTACTAAATATTAGTACATTAATGTTTCCTATTCCCAAACTACATCAGTTAAAAGCTGCAAATTCTCTGAAAACACTGCTGTCATCAATACATAAACCAGAAGTACATCGAAATATTGGCAAACACTTAAAAAATATTGTTTTGGGTCTTGACTATATCTTACCTGCTGCTTACGGAGCAATTATCAAGCAGGAACCTTTTGTTCCTAGTCTGGCTTGGAGTGGTTGGTCATATATTCCAGATAAAGAAAGACGATTTGCCGGTTTTACCCTTCTACAAATAGCTGAACAAGTCCCCGACCCTGACAATCGTATAACACTGACTGGCGATCGCGATCGCCTCGGTCGTCAACGAGTCAAGTTACACTGGCGTTGGAATGAAATTGATATTGAACACATCAATAGAACCCAAGATATTTTACAACAAGAAATTGCTCTGGCTGGCATTGGTGAGTTACAAATTGAACGAGATGGCAATTTACCAAAATTAATCCATCCTGGTTTACATCATCACATGGGAACAACAAGGATGCATGATGACCCCAAACAGGGTGTTGTTGATAGAAATTGCCAAGTCCATGGTATTTCTAACCTATTCATCGCCAGTAGCTCTGTGTTTCCTACAGGAGGTTTTGCTAATCCTACACTTACCATTGTTGCTTTAGCCATGAGGTTAGCTGACCATATCAAGAATATTATGGCAGTAAATTAATTGCTTCCCAGCATTTTATCCCGTAAATGTTTAATGCGATACCTAAAATTTATTCTTTGTGATTATTGCTACTACAAATCTTTCTCACTAATTCCAGCATCCTTCAAAATGCTTTTTAAAGTTCCTTTTGGCAAATCACGATTACTATGAACTGGAATGGAAAGGATGACTTCAAGATCCTTTTTTCCATAAATGTAATGGCTACCAGTAATTCGTTTTAGCTCCCAGCCATATCGTTCCACAACCTTGCAAAGTTCCTTACCTGAAACAGATTTCATAGAGATAGCTCAACCAATTGCTTTTCTGCTTCACTCGCCTCTCGGTCACTAGCAACATCTAACCAACCTTGAACAGCATCTTCAAGCATTTCTAGTAGATGTTCGTAGCTGTCTCCCCAAGTGTGACAACCAGGTAAAGCAGGTACAGAACCGCACCAAACACCATCTTCCTGCCAAATTAATACTTTAATTTTCATAACCAGTACTCAAAATATTGTCATGCCTACATTTTAGTATTACGGGCGGGTTTACTAGTATGTTGACTTCCCCCCTTGTCTTCGGGGTCTTGCCTTCACCCATAAGTAAAACTTAACTTCCCAGCATTTTATCCCGTAAATGTTTAATGCGATCGCGCAATTTTGCCGCCTCTTCAAATTCCAATTTCTTGGCTGCTGCTTTCATCTGTTCTTCTAACTTCCCAATCAACTGCGGAATCTGTTCCAAGGGTAATTCATCTATATGTTCATCTACCACTTTTAAATCATTACCATTCAACCGGCGAGAAACTTCTAAAAATGATAAAATGGCATTACTTGACCTTTTAACAATAGATTGGGGTGTAATACCGTGCATCTGGTTATATGCAACTTGAATACCCCGCCTCCTGTCTGTTTCATCAATGGCTTTAACCATACTATCTGTGAGACGGTCAGCATATAAAATCGCCTGTCCCCGGACGTGACGCGCTGCTCTACCAATGGTTTGAATTAAAGAACGTTCAGCCCGTAAAAAGCCCTCTTTATCAGCATCCATAATTGCAACTAAGGAAACCTCCGGTAAATCTAAACCTTCCCGCAGCAAGTTTACCCCCACCAAAACATCAAAATTACCCCCGCGCAAATCCTGTAAAATCTCTATGCGCTCAATAGAATTAATCTCTGAATGCAAATAGCGCACCCGGATACTTTGCTCCTGGAGATACTCGGTCAAATCCTCCGCCATTTTTTTAGTTAAGGTGGTAATTAACACCCTTTCTTGGCGTTCTACTCTGTCTTTAATTTCCCCTAATAAATCATCAACTTGTCCTGCTGTGGGGCGTACAAAAATTTCCGGGTCAACTACCCCAGTCGGTCTAATTACTTGTTCAGCAATATGACCCTGAGATACTTCTAACTCCCAATTTCCTGGGGTGGCGGAAACAAAAATACACTGATTCACTTTTTGCCAAAATTCTTCTGCTTGTAACGGTCGGTTATCAGCAGCACTAGGAAGACGAAACCCATGGTCAATTAACACTTTTTTCCTAGCTTGGTCACCGTTATACATACCCCGAAGTTGTGGTACTGTAACGTGTGATTCATCTATGACTAATAACCAATCTTTAGGAAAATAATCAATTAAACATTCTGGGGGTTCCCCCGCCTTTCTTCCCGCTAAGTGACGCGAATAGTTTTCAACCCCGTTACAATAACCTACTTGTTGCAACATTTCCAGGTCATAGCGTGTACGCTGGTCTATGCGTTGTGCTTCTAAGAGTTTCCCCCCCTGTTCTAATTGGGCTTTGTGCTGCTTTAACTCCGCCGCAATATCATCACAAGCTGCTTCTAGGCGTTCTTCTGGGGTGACAAAGTGACGCGCTGGGTAAATATTCACAGTCTCTAAACTGCGGATAATTTCACCGGTCACCGGGTCAATATATCTAATAGCGTCGATTTCATCCCCAAAGAATTCTACCCGAATAATTCTATCTTCATAGGCTGGGCCAATTTCTAAGACATCCCCCCGGACGCGAAAACGTCCCCGACTCATTTCTACATCGTTACGACTATACTGTACTGATGCTAAATCGCGTAAAATTTGCCGCTGGTTTACTTCCATACCTATGCGCAAGGGAATGGCAGCTTTCAGATATTCTGCGGGAATACCTAAACCGTAGATACAGCTAATGGAAGCCACTACAATTACATCACGCCTTTCAAACAGCGATCGCGTGGCGGAGTGGCGCAACATATCGATTTCATCATTAATCGAAGATGTTTTTTCAATATAGGTATCTGTAACGGGAATATAGGCCTCTGGTTGATAATAATCGTAGTAGCTAACAAAATACTCCACCGCGTTATTAGGAAAAAATTCCCGCAATTCGTTACACAGTTGTGCCGCCAGGGTTTTATTATGAGCTAGTAGTAAGGTGGGCTTACCCACTTTTTCAATCACTGCGGCTATGGAAAACGTCTTACCTGTACCTGTAGCCCCCAGTAAAGTTTGGTAACGGTTACCAGCTGCAATACTGGCGCTCAGTTGGGCGATCGCCCGTGGTTGATCTCCTGTGGGAATAAATGGAGCTTGAAGACAAAATCCTGTCATAAAATACCATATCTGATGTTAACCGCACTGTTTATGCCCTGCTGAACTGAGAACATAAAAGTAATAAATAGCAATACTATTTTACAAAAATTTACAATTTAATCACAATTTAAATTTACTTATGTATCACTTTAAAAGATACTAATATCATTACTAGGTTATTTCAGGTTACACTCTTGATGAGTAGGGAAAAATCATTTTTCCTTAATTATTGTAAAATCCAGTTAATAAACTAGAGGTATCCGTTTATGAGTATTAGTAGCACTGGGGAAGAAACCGATGCTCAACAACAGGATACCAAGCTTAAGGGAGAAAAGACAGTGGCAGTTGAAAACAAGCAGGATAATAATTTGAATACGGATAACGTCGAAAAAGGCTCCGATGTACCAGCACACAAAGACGAAGGTAAACTGGCTATTGCGGGAGTACGCCCCATAGGAAGCAGTGATCTACAAATTGCTGGAACAGTTAAAATTTCTGGAATCCGTCCTATTGGCATCAGTACCTTGGCTGTAGCTGATACAGTGAATATTATGGGTATTCGTCCCATCGCTGCTCAGACATTTCAAGTTGTTGACACCATCAACCTGTCTGGTATTCGTCCCATTGCTGCGAGTACATTAGTAATTGCCAATAATTACACTTCTTTTGGTAATCGTCCAACAGCATCAAATCTGATTGATGACGCCCCTGTGCTCATGGGTTTCCTAGATTAGTTCTCAAACTAATTGCAATTAACACCACTTTCCGGTTATTTGAGATAACCGGTTTTTTTTGTTTTTTTATCTAGCAAAATCTTAAGGGATAAACTTACTTTTGTCCTCAATCTTTTTATTAAACTAAGCCGGTCAGTCACCCAACCGACTCGTCTACAAAACCGTACGTGAAACTTTCGCTTCATACGGCTCCTCAATGATATGGTTCCTGTCATGAATACCTTTAAGACTTCCATCACTGGCTGTCTTTCTGTCGTGGCAATGTCTGTGTAGTAGTTGTAGATTTTTATATTCATCTTTTCCACCTTTAGAAAGGGGTAAGATGTGGTCTACTTCCATTACATCACTGTCCCTAAAGTAATGCCCACATTCTGGACATTTACCCTTTTGCCTCTTAAGTAGAGTCGATACTCTTTTATTGGCTTCGGGATGGTTTGTCA
>NZ_JAQMUH010000083.1:0-10233 GCF_028331025.1 Anabaenopsis arnoldii
AGAGGATGTTTGATAAGTTTTATAAGGTGATTTTAGACACTTCTTGATCCCCCCTAACCCCCCTTCTCAAGGGGGGAACTAGAGTCAAAGTCCCCAATCTTGGAAATAGCGCGATCGCTAAATATTTTTTATCCCCTTCTCAAGGGGGGAACTAGAGTCAAAGTCCCCCTTCTCAAGGGGGATTTAGGGGGATCTAAAAATATTTGATACACCATGAGGGACTTTTCAAACACCCTCTTAGGGTTTTGGTTAGTTTCAGGTAGATTAATAATTATGGTTCCTGTAGGTTGTTGATAACCTGTGATTACGCCGGATTTGTACCAACGCCACGCAGTTCCATAACTTATCCCTACCTTTTTTGCATAATCAGATAGTTTCATTCATTTAATGATCGTACACTCATAATATTATACTATAAATGTACATAAATGACTATAAATTCATTAAATTATTGTGAACCTGCAAGAAATTTACCCCTGTCCTGTCTGTCGCGTCGGTAAAATTTCTCAGATGCCAATGATGGAAACTATGGCCTGTGACTTCTGTCATGAGATTTTTACTGTCAACCTAGAAGAACAACAAATCAAAATGCCTTCTCGGCAACCCCCACTGATATGGCGCTGGAATGGCTTTAACTGGACAGAACCCCAACTAGAAGGGGTGGAACTGGGTTGGGGTTATGGTGCAGCAGCAATTGCTTTTGTGGTTATCCCAACAACTATCATTGCCCTAGCTGCTTATTACTTACCCCCAATATCTGATAGCCCCATTACTTGGTTACCCTATATCTGGACAATACTCACTTTTTTGTCACATTTATCAATTATTATCTGGATTTTGGCAGAAATTTATCAGTTTCCACTTATGACTTATTGGAGAGCCAGGCATCGGTGGAGAAGTAGGTAACAGACTATACGTTAAATATACTATAGCCTTTTTCAGGCTCATGAAGTAAACACCAATTCCCTGTTCCCTGTTCCCTGTTCCCTGTTCCCTCAAACTAAAAAAAATTGTACCTCACGAGCATGGTAAATGCTATATGTGGGAATTTAGGATCAAAAGGTTATTTATGAACTGAGTTACCTCAAACAGGCTTGTATAATATTTAAATCTCAGTTAGAGAAAAACTATTCTGCTGGTGGAATCCATGCTGGTGGAGAATCACCCGCCCTAGGGCTTGACTAGGGTGGAATTCTCACTAATTCCCACATCAAAACTACACTGGAGTAGGTTTGATCTGGCAGCTGCATCACTCATACTTAAGATTGTTCACAAAAATACCTGATGAGCGAGATGGAGCAGTATTATCGAGTTTTGGAAATAGAACCTGGAGCCACACTTGAGGAAGTCAACCAGGCTTATAAAGACTTGGTTTTCATTTGGCATCCTGATCGCATTCCTCAAGATAATCTTCGTTTACAAAAGAAAGCCCAAGAAAAGCTCAAAGCTATTAATGAAGCTCGTGATCAATTGCGAGCTTTAAATGGCAAGAAGCATAACCATGTTGCTCATTCTCCGGTATCTCCACCCAAAAAACCACCCCACACTACCTACAAACCACCTAGCCCTAACCCGGATTTGAGTGGTAAGAACTTCAGCGGCTCTAACCTCAGCAACAAGGATTTATCTGGGCGAAACTTGAGTTATGCTAACTTGAGTGGCGCTGACCTGAGTGATACTTTTATGCATAAAGTCATTCTCCGGGGAGCAAATTTATCTCAAGCCAATTTGTTTAGAGCTAATTTACTTTTAGCCGACCTCAGAGAAGCTAACTTACGCTCTACTAATTTAATTGGCGCTGACCTGAGTGGCGCTGACCTGCGCGGAGCCGACTTGACAGGGGCGCGGATTCGTTCGGGCGATCGCCTACTGGTAAAATTAATTGGTGCTAATTTAGCCGGTGCAATTATGCCCGATGGTGCCATCCATAGTTAACAATCAGTTTGATTTATGAACATCGCCATTATTGGTTGCGGTTACGTTGGTTGTGCAGTTGCTCAATTGTGGCAGCAAAAAACGAATTTTATGATCACTGCTACCACAACCACCCCAGAGCGTGTCCCCACATTACAAACTCTAGCCCACAAAGTTGTAGTTATCCAAGGCCATCACCGAGAAGGACTAAAATCTGTATTGCAAAATCAAGATGTTGTCCTGTTGAGTCTTGGGGCAAAAGGGGTAAATTTATACGCAGAAACTTACCTCAAAACTGCTGAAAATCTGGTGAACCTTTTACCAGATCTTCCTACAATCAAGCAGATAATATATACCGGCAGCTATTCAGTTTATGGCGACCATAACGGTGGATGGGTAGATGAACAAACCCCACTTAGACCCACTCATGAGCGGGGAAAGATTCTCCAAGCCACTGAGGATGTATTGCTAGCAGCATCTACTGATCAACTGCGTGTTTGTATCTTCAGGTTGGGAGGTATTTATGGACCGAATCGGGAACTGATCAAAATATTTAGTACACTTCCTGGTACAACTCGTCCCGGTAATGGTGAAGATGTCACCAATTGGGTTCACCTAGATGATATTGTTGGGGCGATAGAATTTGCCCGCCAACATTACTTAGAAGGTATTTATAATTTAGTAGATGATGCCTATTTAACTAGTCGAGAGTTACTAAGTCGCTTGTTTAAAAAACACGATTTACCCAAAGTAAAATGGGATAATACTACTACAAGTAACCGTCCATATAATGCTAAAGTATCCAACCGAAAAATTAAAGAAGCAGGGTATAAATTAACTCACACACACATTATTTTTTAAGAAAAAAACCCGATTAATATGGTAAATTCATTGAATATTAGAATATCTCCTACCCAGTTTTATACATGGAACAATTATTCTTGTGCCTATGAAATCCATGAACCAGCTAATTCCGCCAGTGACGGTATACCTTTACTTTTAATTCATCCGATTGGTGTGGGGTTATCGCGGCAATTTTGGCAAAGGTTTCGCCGCCAATGGTATCAAACAGGTCGTAAAAATCCTATTTACAATCCCGACTTACTCGGATGTGGTGAAAGTGATATGCCCCATGTGGCTTATACTCCTCAAGATTGGGCGCAGCAACTACATACCTTTTTATTAACAGTAGTTAAAAAACCTGTAGTAATTGTAGTACAAGGCGCATTATTACCCGTAGCCATAGAACTAGTACAGCAACAATCTTTAATTCTGGGGATGATTTTAGCTGGGCCTCCATCTTGGCCAGTAATTACTAAAAACTCATCACCATTACAGCAAAAAATAGCTTGGAATATTTTTGATTCCCCTTTTGGCAAAGGTTTTTATCGCTATGCACGGACAGAAAAATTTTTGCGTTCTTTCTCAATTAGGCAACTTTTTGGCTCCGAGAATGCTGTAGATAAAGAATGGTTAAATATGTTATTCGCAGGGGCAAAAAATCTAGAAAGTCGCCATGCAGTATTTTCATTTTTAGCTGGATTTTGGCGACAGAATTATAGTAGTTATTTAGCTTGTATCAATCAGCCCACACTGATCGTTGTAGGAGAAACTGCATCCAGTATTAGCAAAGAAGGGAAACAAGAAACACCAGATGAACGCTTGGCTGATTATCTGGCCTGTTTACCCCAAGCTACGGGTATTAAAATACCGGGACGCAACGTTTTACCCTATGAATCAACAGGGGAATTTGTAGAAGCGATCGCCCCATTTATTACTCAGTTAGAAGCTGTCAAATCTTGAGGTACTTCTTCAAATACAGTCAAGTCGAACCAAAAAGTAGTACCCACACCCACCTCACTCACCAGATGCATTTGACTATGATGCCGTTCTATGATATTCCTAACAATAGATAAACCCAAACCAGTACCTTCTAAAGTGTGAACACGATTTTCCACACGGAAGAAACGGTCAAAAATCGCCTGTTGGTCTTCAGGGGCAATACCGATACCAGTATCCGAGACTTCCACCCGGACATGAGAACCCCCAATGTGTGAGTCAGGGTTTGTGTCCAGTTGGTAGGCGCGAATGACTACCTGACCACCCGGCTGAGAGAACTTCAAAGAATTACCTACTAAATTAGCTAATACTTGTAACAGTAAATCATAGTTGCCCACAACCAAGGGTAAATAAGGCTCTATTTCCTGAATTAATTCAATAGCTTTGTCCCTCGCATTGAGTTCATAAGTACGCAGGGTTTGTTCAATAGCTTGTGCTAAATCCACACCATCAAAATTGTAACTGCGTCCAGATTCGAGTTTAGACAAATCCAAAACATCGTTAACTAAACGGGTAAGTCTATCAGTTTCATTATTAACAGTTTGTAGAAAATCCTGTCTTTGTTCCACACTCAACTCTTCGCCATACTCATGCAAAGTTTCGATAAAAGATTTGATATTAAATAGAGGCGTGCGTAACTCGTGAGAAACATTACTAATAAATTGGCTTTTTGCCTCATTCAGTTCTACCTCACGAGTAATATCCTGCACAGTGATCGCAATACCTTTGATGCTCTCCCGTTGGAGATTGAGTACAGTAGTCAAAAGAATGCGGATAGTACGCTTAGTGGCTTGATTCAAATGAATACGGAACTCGGCGCTGTCACATTCACCCGCAGCCATTTCATACAAAGGACGGGTAATTTCCATCTGCACTGCTGAGGGTAAATGATGTAAAACATTACCCCCTTCAACTCCTATCCCCTCCCAGCCAAAAATCCGTCGGGCCGTGGGGTTAACTAAAATCACCTGCATACTGTTATCAATCAAAACAGCACCATCAGCAATGGTAGAAACCAGGGTTTCCAGCTTGGCTTTTTCTGCTGTTAATTCCTCAATATTTTGCTCCTCATAGCGTTCTAGACGTTCAGCCATTTCATTAAAGCTGAGAATTACCTCTCCTAGTTCCCCCCCTAAAGGTAAATCAATGCGCTGCTTGAAATTACCAGCCGCAATTTGTTTCACCCCTACTAACAGTTCTTTAATAGGCTTGGTAATAGTCAAAGCATTAATAACTCCAGCCAAAATCACCATCACCCAAATCGTGATAAAAACCGCAATAGTCACATCACGGGTGAAATTAGTAGAAATAACTGCCGTTTGGTTGGGGTTGATACCTATGGCTAAAACCCCCTGGTGTTTTTGATCAACAATTAGGGGAATAAATACATCCGTGACTACTCCATCCGGGGTTATATGTTGCCGCACCATGGGCTCTTTCCGCTCATTGGTGTAATCTTCTGGTAGTTGTATCCGTCGTTCAATGGTGAGGGAGTTTTCTACCTCTTCCAAAAAAGGAATGCCAAAAAATATTTTCCCAGTTTCATCAGCGTAGAGCATATAACGCACACTAGAGGTGCTGCTGTAGAAGCGTTGGGAAAATTGCTGGGCTTCAGTGAATTTGTGGTCCGCGATCAGGGGAGCAACGTTAGCAGCAAGCAGTAGTCCTAGGTCACGACCAAAGCGGGTGTCATTCATGCGCGCATCTTGCTGAATTGTATTCACAGCCCAGAATGTGAGGCCACTCATGACCAAGGACACCACCAAGGTGGCCACAGCCAAGAGTTTGGTCTGGAGGGTGAACTCTGACCACCAGTTAGCAATTGCTTCCCGGAGTGTTTTTAAAGGAGCCAGCATTCTAAATCAACTTGTTAGTAGTTTTCCTTATTTAACCGTTGGACAAAACCTACTAAAATCTCTTAGTGTAAAAATGCTTAATAGTTTTGTCTTTATAAAGGCATAACCTTTAATAGTACCACGGCTGCACTCCCTATCCCTTTTGTGTGTCAAAGTATAGGGAAGATTTTCATTACGATTTGTAACGAACCGTTGACATTCGCATTAATCTTAGTTTCATTACTGGATTGACCCCTAACAAGTGAAAAATTAATAGTTGATGTTATCAATATATTAATTGAAATATCAGGATTAGCCATGACCTGTGCTGGGAATCAAAGCGCAGCGCCAAAGCTAAATTCTACTTGAGCACTCGATGACCGATATCTTGGCGGTAATATACCCCCTGAAATTGGATTGATTTGATCCCAGTGTATGCTTGAGCGATCGCCTGCTGAAAATTTTCACCGATGCCCGTTACATTTAACACCCGTCCCCCATCTGTAACTATTTCTCCTTGCTGGTTTAATTTTGTACCTGCATGAAATACCGTCACTCCCGCGGCTTCAGCCTCCTTGATTCCCGTAATCACTTTACCCGTGTCGTATTTACCAGGATAACCCCCTGAAGCAGCGACCACAGTAGCCGCAGCCCCTGGTTTCCAAGCTATAGGCGGCATTTCCCCCAAACGCTGTTCTACACAGGCCAAAATCAATTCCTCTAGGGGTGTTTCTAACAGTGGCAAAATCACCTGAGTTTCCGGGTCACCAAAGCGACAGTTAAATTCTAACACTTTGAACTCGCCATCGGGGGCAATCATCAAGCCCGCATACAGCACCCCCCGATAGTCAATACCTCTAGATTTTAAACCAGCGATCGCCCTTTCCAACACTTCAGCTTGAATCCGCGCCATTAACTGGGGTGTAGCAATAGGTGCGGGGGCGTAAGCTCCCATCCCGCCGGTATTTTCCCCTGTATCCCCGTCTCCAATCCGCTTATGGTCTTGAGCGGGGAGCAAAGGGCGAATAGTTAACCCATCAGTCAGGGCTAAAACTGATACCTCTTCCCCAATCAAACATTCTTCCACTACCACAAAATTACCAGCACTGCCAAACTGTCCCGCAAAAATTGCCTCAATCGCACCTTCCGCCTGTTCTTGAGTTGTGGCGACTATTACCCCTTTACCGGCCGCTAAACCATCGGCTTTAATAACTATAGGTATTCCCTGGGATTTTACATAGAATTTAGCAGCCGTGGCTTCAGTAAATACCGCAGCCTTGGCTGTGGGAATCCCCGCCTCTTGCATTAAGGCTTTAGCCCAAGCTTTACTAGCCTCTATTTGCGCCCCAGCTCTCCCTGGACCAAATACCATCAGTCCTTGACTTTGCAGGTAATCTGTAATTCCCATTGCTAGAGGTACTTCTGGCCCCACTACCACCAAAGAAATGCCATTTTCTAGAGCGTATCGGCTCATCCCCTCAAAATCATCTACAGCCAAAGGTAGGTTCTGACAACGTTCTAGAGTAGCAGTTCCCCCGTTTCCTGGTACACAAACAACTTGCTCAAGCCCAGATTGTAACAGTTTCCAAGCCAGGGCGTGTTCCCGCCCTCCATTACCAACAACTAAAACTTTCACTGATTTCCTCATGTATCCCTGATCGAGAATACCTTAGCAGCTCTGATGAATCAACCTTTAACAATTTCCCATGATGCCAAATGAGTTTGAAACAAAACGTATCACGGCAGGTATTCGGTGTACAAATCAACCAGTTGAGTTTCTCCCCCAAAGGTAAGGTAGGTATTTATCTATTTCTCTGTCTTAGGGTAGATGACGAAATTCTTTTATACTCCTTAGTTGCCACAAAAAATACTGTCTATTATTATACCTTTGTTGGAATATTCAGAAAAATATGGCTAATTGTCCTAATTGTGGTTCTACTCACATTCAACTCAAAAAGGAAACTCAAGTAAATTGGGGGCGAGCCGTTACTGGTTGGGTTTTATTTGGGATTGTAGGTGGTGCAATAGGTGCAGTGACAGGGGAGGCTAAAAATGCTAATGTTTGTATGGATTGTGGTACATCTTGGAAAGCTGAAGATATCTATAAAATTCTAGAGGTTATTAAAAAGTTAGCTAGCATAACACTAGATTTATCTAAGGAAAAACACCGTTCATTTCTGAATAAATTTATCTCTACAATTGGTACTTATATAGAGGAAGTATCCGAAACTGAAAAAAAAGCAGAGGCATTTCTGACCAAAGCCAAACAAGAGGCGGAAAGTAAATATTTCGTTCTATCTGGTTGTGGTTGCCTCTTGTTGATATTTAGTGTATTTTTTGCCTTTTCTGCATCGGCTGCCGATATTGCTGGTTTCGCTTTTATTCTAGGTCTATTAGTATTCATAATAGGTTTTGTGATTGATGCTAGTATATCTCATGCCAACAAAGAAAACATTAAGAAGGAAATAGAAATGGCGGAAGCCAAAGCAGAAGGAATGAAGATTAAGGCTCAAGAAAAACTGAAAGCAAAAGTCAGCCTTTTTGTGCTGAATAATCCTCTGAATTAAAGTATAATCTGCCAATCAAAATACCTATAGTCCCAAGCATTACTTACCCCTGGTGGGTCTTGGTGGATGAGGAGACGCAACCCATTTAATCCAGCTAAAATTGCCGAACCATTATGAATCAGGGTCGCTGCTAAGGGATGCAACCCTAGGGTAATAGTTAGTCCTAAAGCCGCTAAATTGGGGAATATTACTAAACCAATATTTTGTTTAATTACCGCTGCGGTTTCACGGGCGATCGCACTAGCTTGTCACCCGTCATCTATATTAAGGTACTCAAGAGGTTGTCTGTATTTTGAAAGCTTGTTTAATAAATGTTGATATGTAATTTTCATCACCAGATGGGCAATATCCCCGACTTCTACGAAAATTTATAACTACCTGACAAGATCATAGTCAGAAGTCGGGGATATGAGTCACTAATAAAAGCGATCGCACTACCACCGAAATCACCCAGAGTCCCCAGAACAGAAATATCACAGTCATTCGGGGGTAGGTTTGGATTTGTTGACTGTTGACCGTCAACCGTCAACCGTCATCTATATTACAGTGCTGAACTGAGTTAAATGTGCTTGTATCTGGGTTAAATCCCTGGTAGCATCAGGAGCGATCGCACCTTCAATTAATTTATCACCAGGGAAAGCAGTAGAACCAAACAGATGGCGTACTATCATAATCCCATCCGAAAGAGCTTTAATTTCTCCATTCCCGTCAATATCTAGGTATTGGTTATCTACCCCCTGTTGTAAATAGGCTTGAATTTCTGCTAGGTTGCGAGTAGCGTTAGGAGCGATCGCACCTTGAGTTAATTTTTCATCGGGGAAAGCAGTAGAACCAAACAGATGGCGTACTATCATAATCCCATCCGAAAGAGCTTTAATTTCTCCATTCCCGTCAATATCAAAATTCCACTCCTGCTTACTCACTAAAATCGGGTCTGCTTCTAGGCTATAACCAGGGGCTAAATTATCGGAACTCAGATTAAGTTGAGTTCCAGTAAAGTTACCAGTGGTGGTAAAGTTAAAATCTCCTAACTTTAATGGTAGAGTTTGACCAGGCCAATTAGCAGCAAAGCTAGTATACCCAAATTGGATATAGCGATCGCTTTCGGGGTCATTGTCAAAGTCCCCACTATCAGGTAAATCTGCCAGTGGAACGAATAGATCGTTAGTAAAGAGGTTTTCTGCAGTTTGGAAGCTCAATTCATTAGAATTGTAGTGCAACCGCAGACTAATACCCGCAAGGGCATTCTCACCAGTAGAGGTATTATAGAACAGGGGAATAGATACATTACCACCAGGGAGAGTCATTAAATTATCTAATGATGTAATTTGTTGGCGATCGCTCTCCACTGGTGGTGTATCATCATTTTCAATCGTCCCCGTAGCAGTAGCAGTGATAATCGTGGCGTTACTGGGGTTAGATAGGGTAACGGTAAAGGTTTCATTTGCCTCTACTACGGTATCACCTTGTACATTCACCGTAATTACTTGGGATGTTTCCCCATCTGCAAAGGTGACCGTACCCGTGGGGAGGGTTCCCCCAAAGTCAGCGGCGTTAGCGGGGTTGTCACCTGTACCTGTCACAGCCCAGTTAGCAGTGCTTGTACCTGTATTCCCTGTGCGGGTAACAGTGAAGGTGAAGGGGGTAGTACCTTCGTCACCTTCTGGTTGTACTGCATTAGTAGGGGCGATTATTATAGATGGTTGCTCAGTTGTAGCTTGAGTAAACTCACTCACATCAATGATTTGCAATCCTGCTTGATATTCAGCCACATAGGCGTAGTTCCCCACTACTTCTACATCCCCAGCAAAGCCAGGCGTATCGTAAACACCGGTGGGGGTGGGGTTAGCGGGGTTGCTGATATCGATGATTTGCAATCCGGCATTCCCATCAGCCACATAGGCGTAGTTCCCCACTACTTGTACACCATAAGCATCGCCAGAGGTATCGTAAACGCCGGTGCGGGTGGGGTTAGCGGGGTCACTGATATCGATGATTTGCAATCCGGCATTCCCATCAGCCAGATAGGCGTAGTTCCCCACTACTTGTACATCATAAGCATCGCCAGAGGTATCGTA
>NZ_JAQMUH010000084.1:0-13668 GCF_028331025.1 Anabaenopsis arnoldii
CAGATAATTAAAGGATGGTGTAATTACTACTCATCAGTAGTAAGTAAAGAAATCTTCAATAGTATCTCTAATCAGGTTTATCAACGATTGTACAGATGGGCAAAGCGCCGACACCCCAATAAAGCTGATAAATGGATAACCAATAAGTATTGGCATACCATTGGAGGTAATAACTGGGAATTTGCAGTTAAGACGGAGGATAAATTCATCAAACTGTATAGACACCCAGAAACTCCTATTGTACGTCATGTTAAGGTTAAAAGCAATGCCTCACCATTTGACGGTAATTGGGTATATTGGAGTTCAAGAATGACAAACCATCCTGAAGCCAATAAAAGAGTAGCGACCCTACTTAAAAGGCAAAAGGGTAAATGTCCAGAATGTGGGCATTACTTTAAGGACGGTGATGTAATGGAAGTAGACCACATCCTACCCATCTCCAAAGGTGGAAAAGATGAATATAAAAACCTACAACTATTACACAGACATTGCCACGACAGAAAGACAGCCAGTGATGGAAGTCTTGCAGGTATTCATGACAAGAACCATATCATTGAGGAGCCGTATGAGGCGAAAGTCTCACGTACGGTTTTGTAGACGAGTCGGTTGGGTGACTGACCGGCTTAGTTTAATAATCAGAAAATTTAGGGATGACAGATAGCTGAAACTGTTCCCTGTTCCCTACCCCCACGAAAAGACTTTCTGAGCTAGTCCTAAGTAAAACAAAACCCTGGGAACAATAAAGTAACCAGGGTCTTATTTATCTTTGATGTGGTGGCGGGAAGTGGATTTGAACCACTGACCTTCGGGTTATGAGCCCGACGAGCTACCAGGCTGCTCTATCCCGCGTCGCTTCTTGACCTTTACAGTATAACCATAAAGCCAGAAGTTTGTCAACTATAAAAATGATAATTCTCCAATGACTTCTAAACGCTTGTATTTACCCAAAATCATAAACTGCTCACTCAGACTTTGGGCGGCGCTGGGACTAATCCAACCCATTTGTTGCAGTAGGTGAATAGCCACGGCATATTTAGCGCGTTTTGCCCCATCCATGACCTTAATAGTTAGCCCCATACCTTCCCCCAGCCTGCCGATACATTGCACTCCTTCGGCACCTGACTTACTGATGAGTTCGCCGGGGGCTAAACCCATGAGTTCGGTGTCAAATTCCCCTACACCGGCTACCATGGCGGGGTGATGAGTCATAGCCCGGACAATGCGCTCCATATCGACATTGCTACTAGAAGCCAACAGAGCATATAAGGAGGCCATTTGACTGATTTGCATTAAATAGGTGGGAGCGCCGCAGTCATCATGGGCGCTGAGGAACTCCTCGGCCGGCATACGTAGCAGTTCGGCGACTTTGCCTAAAACCAGCTGCTGTACGGGGTGCTTACGTTCTAAGTAGTTGTGTAAAGGCCAATGGCGTTGTTGACAAACAGCTAACATCCCGGCGTGTTTACCGGAGCAGTTATATTCTAGGGGGCTATTTTTACCTTCAGGTTGGGGACATTGGAGAGATTGGGGGTCAAGGTCAGCGCGCCAGAGAACATTAAAGACTTGTCTGACCTGTTGGATGGTTCCCTTGTGGGAACTGGTAATTATAGCCAAATCCCGATCGCTCAGATTATAGCGTTCTAGGGTGCCTGTAGTAGTAACTGCCAGTGCTTGAAAAGGTTTGAGTGCGGAGCGGACAAAGGCGGTAGTTTCAGAGTTACCAGCCACAGACAGCACCCGTCCCCGTTCATCGCAGACAACAGCCTGGACTATATGGCGAGATTCGACAATTCCTTCCCGTAGGAGACGGACTTCCAGAGGTATGGCTTGAGTGCGTTTTCCCATTGTCATGGGTGAAAATTTATTACCTTTTGTGATGAATTAGATGATTTAATTGTTAGTCATTGGTAACTTACCAATGACCAGATAAAGATTTATGAGAATTGCCAAACTATAGTACCAATAGCAAACATTCCCGCCAAGACAGCGGCAGTAAATGTTAACCGCTGGAGAATAGGCTTAATTTCGTAGGAGACAATTAAGCGATCGCGCATAATTACCTCTTGGGGCTTAGTCCAAGTTTGGCCATCATACCACCCCGACTCTTCATAAAACACAGTGGGATTATAGAGGCGATCGCGAATATAAAGCCAGCCCAAGAACAACCGAACCAGCACCAAAATCACCCCCACACTAGCACCTGCGGAACCACAGAGGAGAAAATGGGCCAGATGTTTATGTGGGGGGAAACTAGCCGCGGCCACTGGACCTGCCACCAACCAAGACAAACTCCAAATCCCCACCAGCCTTGTGATATAATCGCGCCTATTCAAGATACAATCACAAAATAGCCAAGATGTTTTTAACTGTTCATATTCATTGAGCGGTTGTTGCTCGATAGGAACTGGACAATAAGAAACCGAAGGCCTAATCATGTTAGCTAACCCCCACCCTGTTGAGAACTTGTCAGAGAAACGTGTTCTGCATGACCCCAGAATGCTTCTAAATTATAAAATTCCCTCTCTGTAGGCATCATGACATGAACAATCACCTCACCGTAATCGAGCAGCACCCAACTAGCATCAACCTTACCCTCACTGTGGAGAGGTAGCCTTTGCCAATCAGCCTTTACCTGAGCCTCAATAGCATTGGCGATCGCCCTGACCTGTACGCGAGAATAACCGGTCATGATCACAAAGTAATCAGCCAGATAAGAGACATCTGCCACCCTAAGAACTAAGATATCACCCGCCTTACGTTCCTCAGCAGCAGCGGCGATAGTCGCCGCCAAATCTTCACTCACCTCTTTGGTTTCAGCCTTAAGTCCCCGGATTGCACTTTTGATCTGGGAAACGGACTGTAATGGTAAATTTCCTTGGAAATAATCAGACATTAAACCTCAGGTGTTTTGTCCATTGTGTTACAATTCTACCCAATCACCGACCTACTTGCCAACAAACTGCCTGGCAAGTGTGATGTGTTGGTTTTTTTGCATCCTAACAAAAAAACGGGGTTTCTGGTTTAAAATGCACATTAACAGAGCTAACCAGTGATCAGGCCAATCATCACTGAAATAGCTATACTCCAAAGTATACTGAATTTTTCTAGGGCTGGATTTTATGACATCCTACGCAACCTCCTTTGCTAGAGCAGAAATGGGCGAACTGCGGCGCTTAAAAGGCTTACTACCGCCGGAATTACAAAGCTGGGTGACAGTTGAAGGAACAACCGAAGTTAACCCACCCCTAATCCGCTGTGAAGAAATTAGTAAAGACCAAGTAGAAATTCAAATTGACTTGGTGAAATGGGATGCTCTAGCAATGGATCAGCGCAATCTATTGTTTTGGCACGAAGTAGCGCGGATTCAAAATGATACAATTCCTAAAGATGGTTGGGAAATGGCAGCATTAGCCATTGGGTTAGGCGGTGCCGTGGGTGAATTGTGGGTACAGGATGGATTATTGCTAGTATTAGCCCTAGCCCTATGTGGAGTTTCCGGGTGGCGATTATATCAAAAAAATAATGGCGAAAAGCAAATCAGAGAATTAATTGCTGCGGACGAAAAAGCGATCGCCCTAGCGACCCGTTTTGGTTATAGCTTACCCAACGCCTACAAGAGCCTAGGAAGCGCCTTAAAAACCATGATTGACACAACACCTAGTAAACGCCAACGGACTCGCTACGAAAACCGACTATCTGCCCTCAAACGCAGTGCAAATAAAGCCAAAGCCAAATCTAGAAGCAGCGACGAAGGCTGACCGTAAAAACAGGGGGGCGGCAAACTCCCCCGAAAAATTACCAAAAAATAGACGTGTAACTTACAATTGATTTAACATCTTGTGGGTTTGAGGTACAACCCTAACCTGGGGTACCAAAGGTTTAATCATAGCTTGCCATAATAAAACCTGTTGGGGAGTAGGTGCTAAGACACCCCCCAAAGGTGTCACTGGTTGTAAAAATATGGGAATATCTGGACTCACACCCGCCACCAATTCCGCCGAACGTTGCAACTCCGCCGGGTCTGTATTCTCAGAAATAATTATCTTGACAAAAACCTCAACTTGTGCATCAAAGCATAATTGTAAAAAGTTTGTATGTTCTAGCCAATAGGTTTCACCGCTGACACTAGGCAGTTTTAAATCCATACCCACAGAGTCCAGATAGGGCAAAATCATAGCCAGCTGTTCTGGGCGATGTCCTCCAGACTCCAAATATATAGGCAATTGGGTAAGGGATCGCACCGGGGGCAAAAATTCCTTTAAAAAGGCTGCATGAAGCAGGGGTTCGCCGCCAGTAAGGCTAATGCTATCGTGGAGAAAAGGTAAATTTTGCCGTTCCACCCATGCCATTAAAGTGGTGAGAGGGACAGGGTTAGAGTGAAATTCAAAGTCGCGCAATCCAGGCGATCGCTCTATGCGACAATTAACCGGTGCATTCCAAGTATGAACGCTATCGCAGAAGTGACAGCGCAAGTCACATAAAGCAAAGCGAATAAAAAGTTGACGGGTCCCAACATGAAATCCTTCCCCTTGAATAGCAGAAAAGACCTCCATCAGGCGTGCTGTAGATTTTACCGTAGTTTTAGCAGTCATGGGATATGAGTAACGCGATCGCGCTGCGTCGGCACAAAAGCGGGTATGTTTTCTTTACTTCTTGTTCTATTGTGAATCGTCGCGGGCAATATCGGCTCTAATCTTCATCAACTAACTTCTGAATCCTTCAGTCCACAGATATCAGACAAAGTTAGGTAACCTGCTAGGACAAAACAATTTTTCCCGGCCGAAATTTAGATAGAAACGAAAGTGCGGAGCCTCATGACTACCCAACTCACACAGGAAGACTTTTTAGTAACTTCCTTCCAGGAAACTGTAATAGTGCAGATACCAGCCCGGTTAAGCGTACTTGAGGCGGTTAGCTTTAAACAGACCTGTGAGGATTTAATTCAAGGAGACACCCCTCCCAAAGAGATTATTATTGATTTTGAGCAAACTACTTTTATGGATAGTAGTGGCTTAGGAGCCTTAGTCAGTAACTTCAAACAGACCCGTGTAAAAGGGATTAGTTTAACCTTGCGGAATATTACCCCCCAGGTAATGGCCGTACTCAACCTCACAGGGCTAGATCAAGTCTTTCCCATAGAGTCTAGCAGGGAAATTACAGAAGCTGAAAACCTCACACCTAACCAGCGCCTGGAACAATTACCACAGACTCATCCCTCAATAGCATCTTGGATGAAAAGATTTATAGATATTATCGGCGCAACAGTGGGTTTAGTAATTACAGGAATTTTATTTATACCCATAGTCCTAGCAATTAAACTCGATGACCCCGGACCCATCTTCTTTAGTCAAGTCCGCTGCGGTTGGATGGGAAAACAGTTTAAAATTTGGAAATTTCGCTCCATGTGCGTAGATGCAGAGGCGAAAAAATCCCAAGTTAAGAACGAAGTTGAGGGAGCATTTTTTAAGAACGAGAACGACCCCAGAATTACAAAAGTAGGTAAGTTCTTACGGCGTACCAGCCTAGATGAACTACCGCAATTTTGGAATGTCCTCCGGGGAGATATGAGCTTAGTAGGTACTAGACCACCCACACCCGACGAAGTAGAACGCTACGAAGTGCCAGAATGGCAGCGTTTAGATGTCCGACCCGGTATGACGGGAGAATGGCAAGTTAATGGAAGGTCTAAGGTACGCAGTTTTGAGGATGTGATTCGCCTAGATTTGCAGTATCAAAAAAATTGGAGCTTACTATATGATTTTAACTTAATTCTCAAAACCATCGCCATTTTATTTAATAAAAACAGTGGCGCAGCTTAAGTAACTTTACTTAGTTTAGTAGTCATATCCCCGACTTCTTCCAGAAGTCGGGGATCTAAGATATATTGCTGTAAATAACCCAGAAACACTGAATCTAAACTAAACATGACTGTATCCGCTGCTATGTTTTTAATCAGATAACGCTGAGATAATGATTGTAAGCCATTGATTAACTCTGTAGATGACAGTGATAAATTTTTCCGTAAATATTCCCTAGATACAGGTTGTTGAGATTTACTCATTCCTAAGACTATTTTCTGTTCTATAGGTGATAATCTCTGGAATAACTCAGTTAAATAAATATTCATATCTTGAGTAATTACTAGGTTATTTTCCCCTAAAAACTCCCTCACACTACCAGCAAATAAATTGCTGATTAAACCAGCAATATCGCCCAGATAAATAAAATTACCGTTATAAAGTTTGATTAGTTGTATTAATTCCTGTTCCGAATGGGATGTTAAACCCATACTTTGGAGAAAGTCTATATTATATAAACACGACAATTCCCAACACTTACTTACAGATGAACTGGGGAATAATTCCTGATTTCTACAACGAATATCTGGAGGTTGTTCTTGACTAATTAGAATTATAGTGCTTTGATGTTCTAGTTCCGTGAACATCTGAAATAACCCTTGATAATCTTGATATTGAGGTTGATATTTTCCTGCAAATTCACCGCGAGTAAATAGGGTTTGGACATCATCAAAGACAATTAAGCACTTTTGCTCGCGACATAACTGGGAAAATTGGTAGATCAGAGATTTATCTGGTAAATTAGGTGTGATAGTTCCCGAATATTCTGTAATGACTTGATGTGATAACTCATTCACGGAAGATGGATATATTTTAAGATTTCTCCAGATAATTAATTCAAATTTCTGTAAGTTGATATCAATAAACCTTTTAACTAAGGTGGTTTTCCCAGTTCCCCTTTGTCCCAATATGGCTATTAAGGGAATATGATCATTTAATGTCCAGTCTTGTAATAATTCTAGCTCTTGTTCTCTTCCGTAGAACTGGGTAACTTTTGGCGCTAGCTTTAAATCATAATAAGTTTTTATAGATTTTTCAGTGTTATCAGGTTGATTCGGTGGTTGATTTTGGGGATGAAGGGGTTTTTCATAATTAGAATACCAAGTAATATTATTATTTCCATAATTAAGAATTTGTTGAGAACAATTAGAAGAATCTCTTACTCGTTCTAAAGTCCAACAGAAATTAGATTTATTAATATTTTCTCCCAAGTGTTGAGATAAGATTTTAAATAACTTGCGACTTTCATCACCAATATAACCCTCATCATAATCATAGGTTTCTGCAATTTGTTTATAAGTTCTCCCTTTAAACACCTCTTCAATAATCTTTTTTTGTAAATCATCTAAATGCTGTTCTGTTTCAGTAAAGACTAAATTATCTACAAATTGTAAAATTTCCGTAACATTCATAAAACTTAGAGTCAGTAGCACCTGTAGGAATTATAACTTAATTCCCCAGGATATAATCAGGTTTTTTCAGGTATTTAGTTAATATTTTTTAATATAACGTCAGATAATATCAGGTATTTTCTACTATAGCAAAAAACGATTTAAGTATAAAAAGGGTTAATCAGGGTTAAACCAAGCAAAGCAGCATACCACAGAAACATCATGGTTAATCAACTTTATTATGGAGATAATTTAGAAGTTTTAAGACGCTATATAAAAGATGAGTCTGTTGATTTGTGTTATATTGACCCGCCTTTTAATTCTAAACGCAATTACAATCAAATTTACAATAATATTGGCTCAGAAGATAAAGCCCAAGCTCAAGCATTTATAGATACATGGGAATGGGACGACCACGCCATACATGGAATAGAGGAAATTATTACTAATTACCATGGTTTATTTACTCAGCAATGTATTGATTTAATTACTGGGTTAAGGAATGTTTTAGGGAAGGGTAGTTTACTTGCTTATTTAGTGAGTATGACTTTAAGAATCACGGAGATTCACCGGGTTTTAAAACCTACGGGTAGTTTTTACCTACACTGCGATCCTAATGCGAGTCATTATTTAAAGTTAGTATTAGATGCTGTTTTTTGTTCTCAGGGTGGTGATTTTAGAAATGAAATTATTTGGCATTATCGCAGATGGACAAACGTTCAAAGTCAATTCCAAAAAATGCATGATACTATATTATTTTATTCCAAATCTAATAACCATACATTCAACTTAACAGAAGTTGAGATGAGCGATTCCCAGCAAATAAAAGTTAAAAGGGGTTGGGATAGTAATGTAATTCATTCAGACAAGGGGAAATACTCTCAACTAATTGTATATAATCAAGACAAATATGATGCTGCGGTTAGACAAGGTAAATTAAAACCTGAAAAATATAAGAATATTATTTTTAGACAGAAACCTTTGGTTGCTTCACCAGATGTTATTATTTTACCAATCATTAATTCTCAGTCCAGAGAACGTTTAGGTTATCCTACGCAAAAACCAGAAGCACTACTAGAGAGAATCATCAAAGCGAGTTCTAACGAAAATGATATCATACTAGATGCCTATTGTGGATGTGGGACAACAGTTGCAGTCAGCCAAAGACTAGAACGCCAATGGATAGGGATTGATATTACCTATCAAAGTATTAGCTTAATCTTAAAAAGATTAGAAGATAGTTTTGGGAAGGGAGTATTAGAAACCATAAATCTGCATGGTATACCCAAAGATATAGAAAGCGCGATCGCATTAGCTAACAAAACAGACGATCGCACCCGTAAAGAATTTGAGAAATGGGCAATTTTAACTTACACTAACAACAGAGCAGTAATTAACAACAAAAAAGGTGCTGATAAAGGTGTAGATGGGATCGTTTATTTCCAAGGTAATGATCAACCTGAGAAAATGATTTTTCAAGTCAAATCAGGGAAAGTAAAATCAGGAGATATCCGAGATTTACTGGGAACAATGACCCTACAAAATGCTAGTATTGCCATATTGATAACTCTAGAACCTCCCACTAGTCAGATGCTTAAGACTGCAAAAGAGGCGGGATTTTACCAAAATAAATACATGAGCCATAGTTGTGATAAAATCCAGATTGTGACGGTGGCGGATATTCTGGAGCAGAAGCAAAGGTTAAATATCCGTTTAAGTTATGAAGTGCTTAGAAGTGCGGAGAAGCAGAAGGAAGTTAAAGTAAGTCAAACGGAGTTGGATTTATAAGAGGATGTTGGAAAATTTATGATTAGTGTATCAAATATTGTTTGACCCCACCCTAACCCTCCCCTCTTGATGGGAGGGACTTGATTTAAGGGATTAAATGGGGTAAAGATGTGATGAAAATTACGGCTGAAAACTTATGCAATAACCTCTAAAATATTGATAAAATGGAAACAGTCCTAAAATTATTTCATGGTTTATGACTGTAAAATCACCCAGCCAAGAAGATAAATTACAGCCAAGCACGGATACAAACAACATTAAAGAAAAAGTTCTCTGTGTTCACTGTCATCGGACTGCCACCAATGGCATAAAATGTAAAGGTCTATGTGTAGCTGACAGCGACTATTAAACCTGAGCAACCCGAGTCACCTGGAAGAATACCCTAATCATCCTATATAGTGGATATTTCTACAGTCCCATGACAGAGATTAACTCGGAACTAAAACATATAGAAGAACTACGCCAGTTGTTGCAACAGGCTAGTTATGCTTATTATGTCCTAGATGCGCCCATGATGGAGGATGCTGTCTATGACCAACTATATAGAGAATTGTATGAACTAGAAACTAACTATCCTGAATTACTGACCCCAGACAGTCCCACCCAGCGCGTGGGTGAGAAACCAGCGACACATTTTACTTCTGTACGTCATCACATTCCTCTCTACAGTTTAGAGAATGCTTTCAATCTTGAGGAATTGCAAAGATGGGATAAACGCTGGCGACGACAAGCACCTCATATAATAGATGGGGTAGAATACGTTACAGAATTAAAAATTGATGGTTCAGCTTTGGCTTTAACCTATGAAAATGGGGTTTTAGTTAGGGGTGTAACTCGTGGTGATGGGGTAGTGGGTGAAGACATTACCCAAAACGTGCGGACAATTCGTTCAATTCCCTTAAAGTTACATTTTGCTGGGTCTAAAAGTTTCAACCGGGTGGAAGTCCGGGGGGAGGCGTTTTTACCTTTGGAGGTATTTCAACAAATTAACGCCGAGAGGGAAAAATCAGGAGAGAGTTTATTTGCTAACCCCCGCAACGCTGCATCTGGTACACTCAGACAATTAGACTCCCGCATTGTCGCCCAGCGACGGTTAGATTTTTTTGCTTATACCTTGCACATTTCCGGGATGGATGATGCAAGTATTGCTAATACCCAATGGGAAGCTTTAGAGTTATTGGCAACTATGGGTTTTCCTGTGAATCCCAATCATAAACTCTGTGGTTCTATGACTGAGGTAGCAGCATATTACCAATATTGGGACACAGAACGCCTATCTTTACCTTACATGACTGATGGGGTAGTAGTCAAGTTAAATTCTTTTAAGTTACAAGAACACCTAGGTTTTACCCAGAAGTTCCCCCGATGGGCTATTGCTTTAAAATATCCAGCAGAAGAAGCGCCGACTAGGGTAGAAAATATTTCTGTGAATGTGGGACGCACGGGGGCGTTAACGCCTTTGGCTGAAATGCGCCCTGTAGAATTAGCTGGGACTACGGTTTCCCGCGCTACTTTACATAATAGCGATCGCATTATGCAGTTAGATATCCGCATTGGAGATACTGTGATTGTGCGTAAAGCTGGGGAAATCATCCCGGAGGTGGTGCGGGTACTCCCAGAACTGCGTCCAGATGATGCTCAACCTTTTATTATGCCCACCCATTGCCCAGTTTGTGGTCAACCGGTGGTTAGAGAATTGGGTGAAGCGGTGACCCGCTGTGTTAATGCTTCCTGTCCCGCTATTCTCAAAGGGGGAATTGAACATTGGGTAAGTCGGGATGCTTTGGATATTAAAGGTCTGGGGGAAAAGTCAGTTTATCAACTTGTGGATAGGGGTTTGGTGGGTTCTGTCGCTGATTTATATGACTTGACAGAAAGTGATGTATGTGCATTAGAAAGAATGGGGAAAAAATCAGCAGAGAAATTAATCAAGGCGATCGCCCAATCAAAAAATCAACCCTGGTCTAGGGTACTATATGGTTTAGGTATCCGTCACGTGGGTAATGTCAATGCCCAATTATTAACTCAGAAGTACCCCACCGTAGAAAAGTTAGCCACAGCTAAACAATCGGAGATTGCTGGTATTTATGGTATTGGTGCGGAAATTGCCCAATCTGTATATCAATGGTTCAGGATTGATGCTAATCAATTGTTAATTACCCGGTTGCAATCCGCAGGGCTACAACTAGCTACCAGGGAAGAAACAAAAACAGTGACTCAGGTTAGTTCCCAATTAGCTGGTAAAATCTTAGTAATTACGGGGACATTACCAACTTTAACACGAGATAAGGCTAAAGAGTTAATTCAAGCAGCCGGGGGTAAGATAACTAATTCAGTCAGCAAAAAAACTGATTATCTGCTTGTGGGTGAAGATGCGGGTTCTAAGTTAGCAAAAGCAGAAGCTTTAGGAATTCCTCAGTTGACTGAATCCCAGTTGTTAGAGATATTACAAACTTGACACTCCCCAGCAGTTAACTTATGCATCAAAGTTCCGGTCGTTGGCGTTTAGGTTTAGGATTATCGTTATTAACAGTCTGGTTATGGGGAATCTTACCGATCGCCCTGACTATAAGTTTACGAGTTCTGGATGTCTATACTATTATATGGTTTCGCTTTTTGTTGTCCTTTGTAGTCCTAGCTGTACTGTTAGGATTGGGGGGTAAATTACCCGATTGGCAAAAATTGCGCTCTAGTTCAGGGGTATTATTAGCGATCGCCACCCTATTTTTAGGATTTAACTACCTGTTATTTATGCAAGGGTTAGCCTTCACCTCTGCGGGTAACGCTGAGGTTTTGATTCAATTAGCGCCACTATTATTAAGTTTAGGTGGTTTGGTAATTTTCCGAGAGCGTTATACAGTGCATCAATGGATAGGGGTGAGTATCCTCACTGCTGGATATATGATATTTTTCCATGAGCAACTGAGTTTAATTACAGTCCAGGGAACATATATCCTTGGTAGTGGTTTAATAGTTCTAGGATCTGCAGCATGGGCTATTTACGCCCTATGCCAAAAACAACTATTAAACTCCCTGTCCTCTGCTCAAATCATGGTGATTATATATGGGGGATGTGCTGTACTATTCACCCCCTTTGCTCAACCCGGAAAAATTGTCACCTTGAGCAGTTCCCAATTATTAGTTTTACTGTTTTGTGGTTTAAATACCCTCATCGCCTATGGTGCTTTTGCGGAATCATTACAACATTGGCCAGCATCAAGAGTTAGTGCAGTGTTAGCTATTGCCCCGATTATTACCTTAATTGCCGTTGCCACCCTATCAACAGTTTACCCTACTCTGATGCCCACAGAACATTTAACTGTAATTGGCATATTAGGCGCACTGTTAGTCGTAACTGGTTCAGTGGCGATCGCCCTAGGCAAAGGCAATTAGATTAAGGATTAATTATAATATATGAGCTTACAAAATTTGCCCCTAGAAGGGTTTCTGAATTTAAATAAACCCTATGACTGGACATCTCACGACTGCGTAGCGCGGGTACGCAAACTTCTGCGACTCAAACGTGTGGGACACGCGGGGACATTAGACCCAGCTGCGACGGGTGTTTTACCTATCGCTCTGGGTAAAGCTACCAGATTATTACAATATCTCCCAGAAAATAAAGCCTACACAGCGACCATTCGCTTAGGTGTGCAGACCACAACGGATGATTTACAGGGTGAAATCATTAGCTGTGAACCTTGTCCAGGGTTGACATTGACTCAAGTTACCACGGCATTGGCACAATTTCAAGGTAAAATTGAGCAAATCCCCCCAATTTATAGCGCCATCCAAGTTGATGGTAAACGCCTTTATGACTTAGCGCGCCAAGGTCAAACCGTGGAAGTACCTAAACGGACAGTAGAAATTTTTCACACAGAAATTTTAGATTGGCGATGGGGAGATTTTCCCGAATTGGATGTAGCGATCGCCTGTGGTAGTGGTACATATATTAGAGCCATTGCTCGTGACTTAGGCGCTATCCTAGGAACTGGTGGGACTCTTGCCGGTTTAGTACGTACTGCCAGTAGCGGTTTTAACCTGCCACATAGCCTCAGTTTCAGTGACCTAGAAACACAACTACAAACAGGGACATTTCAACCCATCTCCCCAGATGTACCTTTAGAACATTTGCCATCAGTGACATTACCCAATATACCGGCTGTAAGATGGTGTCAGGGGCAAAAAATCACCCTAAATGGGGACTTTGCCGGCATAGCCAGAGTGTACAATCAAGACACCTGCTTTCTCGGTATAGGGAAACTAGAAGATAGCCTGTTAGTACCGACCACAGTAGTCAATCCCAAGTAGCCGCATCTTTTAATACAGCCGGAATTTCACCCTGGGATAGGGGAAACTCTAACAAAGTTTCCTTGTAACCCAAATATCCAGACTCAGCAAAAGATAACAGCATTCGGCACAGAGCTAACCATACTTCTGGTTCATATTCCCAGTCACGATCACGGGAAGCTCGACCCGCAATTGAACGTAAAGAGTTTGTGAAATTATAGACAAATCTACAAAGTCACTTTACCAGGGGTAAACCTGATTGGAGTTACTCCTAACCCCTCTATCCCGTCTGCAAAAGCGTTCAGGACTGCTTTTCTTAATATGTTGTACGCCCCATTTAA
>NZ_JAQMUH010000085.1:0-32316 GCF_028331025.1 Anabaenopsis arnoldii
AATCAACAGAGGTTTATTTAGGTCTAAGTCTGGGAAAATATATTCAGCAGACTTGAATGGTTCCCTAAATATATTAAGAAAGGTAGCTGGGGACTCTATCTTTGATGGAAACTCAGTAGAGAGGCTTGTAGTTAGCCCAGTCAGGTTTAGACCTTACCAAGCTAAAAATATTTGACTATATTTTTAGTAACTATTTACAATTTAACTGAGCAATGATATGCTGAATTTAGAATTGTTATTTTTAATTGTAACTGCAAGATAAATATATAACCCTATTAAATCAGGTAGAAGGGGTGCATATGTTCCGCAATCTACGCCGAGTTAAAAAGTATCGCCGCCCGGGTTGTAATCTCATAGCGGCTAAGAATATCAAACCCAGTCAATGGAAGATTTCAGATGGGGAAGTTAAGGAAGCGCTGAAACACAAGGGCTGTGAGGTGAAGGAGGTCAAGAAAATCCGTTATCTTAAGCATCAGGTGTGTATTTCCTTCTGGGATGCTAAGGGGAATGTGTGCAGTAGCTTTTTCAGCTATCGGATTTTTACCCGTTGGCAAACAACCGTGGAGAGGTTAATTGAGTGCTGTGATAGCCTCCTGGAGTGGCGGAGGTTAAATCAGACTATGCGCTACGAATTTGTGTATTACGAGTATCTGGCGGAAATGGAAAAGGCACTCCGAACTGCCTTAGAAAACCGCTTGTATGCATTAAAAGCTACATTAGAAATAGCGGTTTTCCATGAGAGTTAACGGCTAAAAGTTAGTTTGAGGTAGCATTTGCTAACTCTGCCAGGCGTTCTTGCTGGTCTTGAGAGATACAAGATTGAATGAGTATCTCTAACTCACCTTCCAAGACGGGATTAAGTGAGTAGTTCTGTCCTAGGCGGTGGTCGGTAACACGGTTATCTTTATAGTTGTAAGTACGGATTTTCTCGGAGCGTGAGCCTGTACCAACTTGCGATCGACGCATGGAAGTTACGGCTTCTTGTTGCTCGCGTAACTTGATTTCGTACAGTTTAGCCCGGAGGATTTGCATCGCCCGTTCTTTGTTTTGCAATTGACTACGTTCTTCTGTGCAGAAAATACGGATACCAGTGGGTTTGTGGTACAAGTCTGCTGCGGTTTCTACCTTGTTAACGTTTTGTCCCCCAGCACCACCAGAACGAGCGGTGGTGAGTTCGATATCTTTGGGATCAATGTGAATTTCCACATCATCGACTTCTGGCATAATGGCGACGGTGGCTGTGGAGGTGTGAACCCGTCCTCCAGCTTCTGTAGCTGGTACACGCTGTACACGATGGACTCCCGCTTCAAATTTGAGTTGACTGTAAACGCTATCGCCCTGAATTTCCAGGATCACTTCTTTGAAGCCGCCCATTTCCCCCAGGGATTCGCTGACGAGTTTGACTCTCCAGCCTTGGAGGTCGGCATAGCGGGAGTACATGCGCAGTAAATCACCCGCCCAGATACTGGCTTCATCGCCGCCGGTACCGGCGCGAATTTCTAACATGATATTTTTATCATCGTTAGGGTCGCGGGGTAAGAGTAAAACCTTGAGGCGATTTTCTAGGTGTTCTAGTTTTGCTTCTAGTTCTTTAACTTCCAGGGATGCCATTTCTTGCAACTCTGGGTCACCGTTGGATTCTTTGAGGACTTGACGCGCCCCTGCTAGGTCTGTGGTAGCAGTTTTCCAAGTTTCGTAGGTATTGACTGTTTCTTCTAGGGAAGAACGAGACTTAGCAATTTTTTGATACTCATCAGGGTTTTTGGCGGTATCGGGGTCACCCAGACGACGGGTTAATTCATGAAATGTTTGTTCAACAGATTTGAGTTTTTCTAACAGGTATGTTTCAGCCATGACGAATGCGATCGCTCCTTACAGATAACTAGGCTCGGCAAAAAATGACAAGCGACCCAGCAGTTACCGGGTCGTCGTTAACAGCCACAGCCAAGGCGCTACTTTTCTTGGGAATCGCTCTGAGTGGATTTAGTGGTGCTCATGCCGTATTTACGCAAGAAGCGCTCAACGCGACCCTCGGTATCAATCAGCTTCTGAGTACCGGTGTAAAAGGGGTGATTTCCTGACCAAACATCTACGTGTAATTCTGGCTTAGTAGAGCCGACGGTCATCACTACTTGACCGTTACAGTAAACTTTAGCCTCTGGATACCATTGGGGATGAATATCAGATTTAGCCATGTTTTTGTCGTTAACCTATATTAATTATAACTTTTAGTGGAGAATTGAGCCGGGGGAATTGGGGCAGATTGTGTGCTATTCCCAATGACCAATTCCCATTGATGTGTTTAACGTTTGGAGTACTGAGGTGCTTTCCGGGCTTTGTGTAAACCATATTTTTTCCGTTCCTTTGCCCGGGGGTCGCGGGTCAAGTAGCCCTCGATTTTCAAAGGTGGGCGGTTATCTGGGTCGAGTTGACACAGGGCGCGAGCTACACCTAAACGAATAGAATCAGCTTGTCCTGTGAGGCCGCCGCCTTCAGCTTTGACTAAAATGTCATATTCGTTTTCCAGTCCCAGGGTTTCTAGAGGATTTCTAATGACTCCTAGGTAATTGGCGTTGAATTGAAAGTACAATTCTCCATCCTTACCGTTGACGGTCAATTTCCCTTCACCGGGAACCAATCTCACCCGTGCTACTGCGGACTTGCGACGACCGGTACCCCAGTACACGGCGCGACCGCTATTACTTTGTGCTACTGTCATTAATTTTCTCCGGGAATTGTATTAATTGTGAGTTCTTTGGGTTTTTGGGCGCTATGGGGATGAGTCGGACCTGCGTAAACCTTGAGTTTAGTGAACAACTGCTTACCCAGGCTATTTTTAGGTAGCATACCTTTAACCGCGTGTTCTACAATGCGTTCTGGTAGGCGCTGTTGCAGTTTGGCAAAGGTTTCTGTTTTCATCCCCCCGGGGCGGCCGGAATGGCGACGGTAAAGTTTTTGGCTGCGCTTTTTCCCTGTGACTGCTACTTTTTCAGCATTAACGACAATAACAAAGTCACCGGTGTCCATGTGGGGGGTGAATTGGGGTTTGTTTTTGCCTCTGAGAATCATGGCGATTTCGCTAGCCAGGCGGCCGAGGCGTTTATCGGTGGCATCTACTACGTACCACTCACGCTCAAGGGATGCTTGAGGAGGAAGGTATGTTTTTGTGGTCATGATAGTTTTGTTTTATGAGAGTGGTGTGGAATTGAGATCAAGGTGATCTGCTAGGGGATATTCTAGGGGAATATTTGTGGGAAAGACCAATTTGGGCTGGGTTTCATACCAAATTTCTGGGGGAAAGGGGAACTCTGGGTAGCCAACTCTTAATAAACACAAACCCTGGGGAGGGGCGGCGTGTTTGACTTTTTCCCGGCGCTCTGTTTTCCACAGTTCGGTAAAGCTAGCCAGTGTCAGCTTGCTGGAACCTACTTGTGCTAGCATCCCTACTAACAGCCGTACCATGCCATACAAAAATCCATTGGCCTGAATTTCAATATGAATAAATGGCCCACTGCGATGACATTCTGCGGCTTGCACTTCTACCCAAGAGTGCTGGCGCTTGGAACCGGCTCGGTGAAATGCGGCTAAATGATGTTTCCCTATCAGCGGTGCGAGGGCTGCTTGGATTAAGGATTCATCCAGGGGTGCATAATAATAATGCCAACTGAAGGGTCTAACGAACAAGTTGGGCCGAGGTTCAGTATATATCGTATAGCGATACCGCCGATATGCGGCACTAAATCGGGCGTGCCAATGATGATCTACACTCGCTGCAGCCCTAATGAGTATATCTTGGGGCAGGTAGCTGTTGAGGATTGATGCCCACTTCTGGGGTGGGATGAATCCTGTGGCTTCAAAATGGGCTACTTGGGCAGCTGCATGGACTCCCGCATCGGTGCGCCCGGCACCATGGAGGGTGACATGAAACCCTTGTACCTGAGCGATCGCTGTTTCGATTTCTTCTTGAACTGTACGATGTTGCTTTTGTCTTTGCCAGCCGTGAAAATGAGTGCCTAAGTATTGAATTACTAAGGCGACTCGATGGGTTGGCCTAGGAACCGGTTGGCTTTCTAACATACAGGTTTTGTCTGTTGGTCTGGTGTCTGACCCATGACCAATGACTAATGAACTAGACTAGCTCGATGATTGCCATTTGCGCATGATCTCCCCGGCGGTTAACGGTATGCAGGATGCGGGTATAACCCCCGTTGCGATTACCGTACCGAGTTGGGGCTTGCTCAAATAAGGCATGAACTAGTTGCTTGTCGTAGATGTAGCCCAGGGCTTGCCGACGTGCTGCTAAGGAGCCGTCTTTGGCTAGGGTAATCATTTTATCTACTTCGCTGCGAACAACTTTAGCGCGGATTAAAGTTGTGGTGATGCGACCATGACGGATGAGCTCTGTGGATAGCGATCGCAACAGGGCGCGCCGCTGGTCGGCTGGTTTACTGAGTTTTTTGACTCGACAACGATGACGCATAATAAATGAGTAAAAATTGGGGTTTAACTAACTGTGTTTAGAGCCTCTTTCTGGGGACAGGGTAATGCCTAAACGGCGCTGTAAAGCTTCCACTACTTCTTCTGCTGATTTTTGACCGAAGTTTTTAATTTCTAACAGGTCTTCTTGGGTGAAATCCAACAGGTCTGCCACGGAGTTGACTTGTGCGCGTTTGAGACAGTTATAAGCCCGTACAGAAAGTTGCAGTTCTTCAATGGGAATTTGGGCGGTGGGATCTTCTGGGACTTCAGCGCCTGTTTCTGTAGGCTCTAGTGAGATATCTTTCAATGGATTGAATAGCTCTACTAGAATACCAGCTGCTGAGGATAGTGCTTCTTGGGGCGAGATACTGCCATTTGTCCAAACTTCTAACAGCAAGCGGTCTTTGGTAATTGAGCTCTCCCCACGAGCTTCTTCTACACTATAGTTAACTTTCCGCACTGGCATAAATACCGAGTCAATTTGCAGAAAGTCTAAGGAGGTGGCTTCTTCGCGTCCTCGCTCTACTGTGCGATAACCTTTTCCTTTCTCAATGCGAAATTCCATTTCCAGTTTGCCACCCTCTGCTAGGGTAGCGACGTACTGGGTGGGGTCTATGACTTCTACTTCGCTGGGCAAATCAAAATGTGCCACAGTGACTGTTGCAGGACCATTCACAAGTAATCTGCCAATCTGGGGTTGAGATGAGTAGCTTCTGAGGATTACTTCCTTCATTTTCATGAGGATTTCCAGCACGTCTTCCCGCACACCGGGAACTGTGGCAAACTCGTGGGTTACACCGGCAATTCTCACTGCTGTAACTGCTGTCCCCTCTAGATTCGACAGTAAAACCCGCCGCAGCGCGTTGCCAACTGTTGTTCCTTGACCACGCTCTAGAGGTTCCAGCACAAATTTACTATAATGGCTCCGACTTTCCTCTGTATTAGACTCTACACATTCAATTTGAAACTGCGCCACGGATTAGCCTCCCTTCTTTAAGGTGCTGCTAGCAGGCAAATCAATTGCCTCGTTGAATTTAGTTTTCGTTCCCTAGCTTTGTGGAGCCAGGTAGATTTAACTGCCTTTGAAAAGTGGCAGTATGGTATCCTCGCCCTATCTACGGGGAGATGATTATTTATTTTGGGTGCTCTGAACTTTAGCAGCCCCCCCGTCAGGAAGAGCTGACTTGCTTCACACTGGACTCCTCCCTGGCACCGCTGCGGTTGGGGGTGGGGTTTGAGAAACAGTTTGGACACTAAATATTATTTAAACTCGGCGGCGCTTGGGCGGGCGGCAACCATTGTGAGGAATGGGGGTGATGTCCCGAATCAGGGTAATTTCTAGTCCGGCTCCTTGGATGGCGCGAATGGCGGTTTCTCTCCCTGCTCCAGGTCCACTAACCATGACTTCAATTTGCCGCATTCCTTGGTCTATAGCCCTACGGGCTGCACTTTCTGCTGCTGTTTGTGCTGCAAAGGGGGTGCCTTTTTTGGCTCCCTTAAAACCGCTCGAACCGGCACTAGCCCAGGAAATCACGTCCCCATTTTGATCGGTAATGGTGACAATGCTATTGTTGAAAGTAGACTGGATGTAGGCCATGCCATTGGGTACGTTGCGCTTTTGCTTTTTGCTGCCGCCTTTTTTTGTTGGTTGTCTTGCCATATTTTTTTAGTTAATCCTAGGTACAACTTGCTTTGATCTGCCGGGTTTAAAGGTTTATTTGCCTGGAGCCTTCTTCTTACCGGCCACTGTCTGCCTTCTCCCCCTGCGGGTTCTGGCATTAGTGCGAGTTCTTTGACCTCTGACTGGTAAGCCCATGCGGTGGCGACGACCGCGGTAGCAACCAATATCAATCAAGCGCTTGATGTTCATGGCTTCTAAGCGCCGCAAGTCACCTTCTACTTGATAGTTGCTTTCTATTTCGCCGCGCAGGGCTGCCACTTCAGCATCACTTAGGTCTTTAACACGGGTATCTGGATTTACACCTGTAGCGGCTAAAATTTCCAGAGACCTTGTTAACCCAATGCCGTAAATATAAGTCAGACCAACTTCAACGCGCTTATCACGTGGAAGGTCTACCCCGGAAATACGTGCCACAATTATTTTCTCCCTATGGTTATCGCAGTTGCTATGACAAAGACTTAATTAATTAATTAACTTTGTCGTTTTTTATGGTGATTAATCTGTATTTTCACTCCTTGATGTGTGAGAGTGTTAGCCTTGGCGTTGTTTGTGCTTGGGATTGACGCAAATCACCATAACGCGACCGCGACGGCGGATCACGTTGCATTTTTCACACATTTTCTTGACTGAGGCTCGAACTTTCATGCCTTTTGTAATTGACTCCAAATAGTAAATTATAGCATTTTTAGGGAATTTAATTCAGTTAATTAATGGGGGAGAACCCAAAAAGATGGTTTTATGGTAAGATTTTGGAGGTATAGCTATTTCTTCCGCAGTCTATAGGTGATTCTGCCTTTTGAAAGGTCGTAGGGAGTTAACTCAACTTTGACGCGATCGCCAGGTAAAATCTTGATGTAATTACGGCGAATCTTACCGGAAATGTGTGCCAAGACATTGAACCCATTATCCAAATCAACGCGAAACATCGCATTGGGGAGGGATTCAGTGACAGTGCCTTCCATTTCAATCAAATCTTGCTTAGACAATTTGTTTTTTCCTCAATTCAACAATCTCCTATTGATACAGTTGCAGCACTGGCTCTGCAAAAGAACATATTTTGAGAAATATATCAATAGTTTATTAATATATCTTAGCTAAAATTGTCCAGCATCTTAGCCATAGGGGCGAGAGACGCGATGAATCGCGTCCTGGCGGGGTAGTGAGTGGTGATTTCCCCCCACTGATCAGGCTATGAAGTAACGATGAGGCGCAATTGCTCAGTGACTTCTTCTTGGGACTGATGGCCATTGACCGTGACTAATTTCTGGCGATCGCGATAATAGTCAATCAATGGTGCTGTTTGAGAGCGGTAAACATCTAAACGGTGACGAATTACCTCCTCGGTATCATCTTTTCGTCCCCGAGCGAGTAAACGTGCTACCACCACATCATCTGGAGCATCGAGATTAACAACCCGCTGGTCACCCTGATGAGTTTGTGCGAGCAACTGCTCGAGAAAAACCGCTTGTGTGACCTTGCGGGGAAACCCATCAAGAATCCAACCGGATGTGACATCCGGTTGGACAAAGCGCTCCTGCACCAAGTCCTGAACCAACTGGTCCGGTACTAAATCGCCCTGATTGACATAACCTTGAGCCTTAATTCCCAAAGGAGTTTGCTCTTGCATAGCCTGCCTTAATATATCCCCAGTAGAAATGTGGGGAATATTCAAGTCTGCCGCCAAAACTTGAGCTTGAGTGCCCTTACCAGAGCCAGGTGGTCCCAAGAAAATTAATCGCGTCACTATTGTTTCACCATTCCTTCATAACGCTGAGATATCACGTAAGTTTGGACTTGTTTAGCCGTATCAATTGCCACACCTACCAGTATGAGCAAAGAGGTAGCACCCAAACCTCGAAAAGTAGGGACACCTAGAGCACTTTCCACAGCCGTGGGAATAATAGCGACAAATCCCAAAAATATCGCCCCTAAAAAAGTCAGTCGATTCATCACACGCTCAAGATACTCACTGGTAGCCTTACCGGGACGAATACCGGGAATACTAGATCCCATTTTCTTCAAATTCTGAGCCACATCAACTGGATTAACAATCAAAGAAGAGTAGAAATAACTGAAGAAAATAATTGACACCAAGTAGACCAGAGCATAAACCCAAGCCCCGGAACCCCCAGGATTGAGATAAGTGTTGACAATGTTAGCTATGTCAGGATTTCTGGTGAAATTAGCGATTAAAAGTGGCAGACTGAGAATTGCGGCTGCAAAAATAATCGGCATGACCCCCCCGGAATTGAGCCGCAGGGGTAAATAACTACGCTGCTCTGCCAAGACACGGCGACCGACTTGACGACGAGCGGAAATAATGGGGATGCGGCGGATACCTTCCTGAACGAAAACAATCCCGACAATAGTAGCCAGGAATACCAGTACGAGGACAATAACGCGACCGACAGTTTCTCTACCGCCAACTTGTACCAAGTCAATGGTATCGCCTAAAGCCTTTGGTAACGAAGCGACAATATTGACAAAAATCAACAATGATGCACCATTACCAAGTCCGCGTTCTGTAATCAGTTCTGATGCCCACATAACAAACATAGAACCAGCCGTGAGAGCGATGGCTGTTTCAGCGACAAACAAAATGCCGGGATTCAAAGCAAATTGCTGGAGGAACAACGACGAAAAAGCGACACTCTGAATAGTTGCCCAAACTACCGTGACATAGCGTGTAATTTGGGAAATTTTCCGGCGGCCCTGCTCACCTTCGTTTTTCTGTAAATTTTCTAAAGATGGAATTGCCGCGGTGAGTAATTGGATAATAATGGAGGCATTGATAAAAGGTAAGATTCCGAGGGCAAAGATGCCCAAAGTGGAAAGTCCCCGCCCAGAAAAGATATCCAATAAACCGAATACGGCATTGTTACTAGATATAGCTGCGGCGAACCTAGCCCTATCAAGACCAGGTACCGGCAAAAATATACCCAGGCGAACCAAAATTAAAATACCGACGGTGACAAGCAGCCTACCTCTGAGTCCGGCTGCTTGGGCCATCTGCATAAAAGTTTCTTGAGCCGTTGGGGCTTTTTCTCGACTGATCATAGAATGCTACCTCTATAGTGAACCGGGGGCTGGCAGGGATCTAGAGATGGCAAGTAGGGAATCATGTATTTCCTGATACCACTTCACAGCTACCACCAGCCGCCTCAATTTTGCTACGAGCTTGTCCTGTAAAAGCTGCTGCTTGTACCTTGAGGGATACATTCAATTCACCGTTGCCCAAGATTTTCAATGGGCCTTTAGCAGCAGTGATGATTCCCGCATCTTTGAGAGAAGTCAAAGTTACTTCTGTACCAGCAGGAAGAGAAGCGAGCTTATCTACATTAATCGTAGTGTAAATTTTCCGATTCACAATCGGAAAGCCCTTAAGCTTAGGTAAGCGGCGGTACAATGGTTGCTGACCACCTTCAAAACCTGGTCTGGTACTGCTACCGGAACGAGATTTTTGACCTCTCATACCCAAACCAGCGCTAGCGCCTTGACCAGCGGAAATACCTCTAGCTACACGACGGCGGCGTTTTTTTGAACCTTTTTGGGGCTTAACATCGTTGAGTCTCATGATGTAATTAGTTATTTTTTAGAGCTTCACTATTGACCGATCAATGTTGAGGGCTTGCTTAAACCGTCAGCAAGCCATTAACCGTTAACCATTCTAAATGTAGAGTTTTTCAATAGGAATACCGCGATCTTCGGCTACTTCAGAAAAAGTACGGAGTGTAGATAAGGCATTCACTGCGGCTCTAGCATTGTTGAGGGGGTTATTGGAACCAAGTTGCTTGGCCAAGATGTTACGAACTCCTGCCAATTCCAGTACAGTCCGCACAGCACCACCAGCAATTACCCCGGTACCGGGTGCTGCGGGGCGCATCATCACCTTAGCACCGCCACCCACACCATCAATAGGATGGGGGATGGAGTTAGATTTAGTCATAGGAATGTCAATCAGGTGTTTTTTGCCATCGGCCACGCCTTTTTTGACAGCGCCAATGACATCTGAAGCTTTGCCGACTCCGACACCGACTTGGCCACGTTCATTACCGACGACGACGATGGCGCGGAAGCTGAGTTTTTTACCTCCCTTAACGACCTTGCTCACCCGGCGGATTTGGATGACGCGCTCTTGCCAGTTAGTTTCTTCTTTTTTTGTGCGGTTAGCCTTACGACGACCAGTTGCCATAATCAAATGCTCTCTATTAGTCAGTTGTCATTAGAAATCTAAACCAGCTTCGCGTGCTGCATCAGCTAGGGCTTTGACACGACCATGATATAAGTTGCCACCGCGATCAAAGACTACTTTGGTGATTCCTTTTTCCAACAATCGCACTGCTACCAATTTGCCGACTTGGGCTGATGCCTCACAAGTAGCACCTGTAGCCAAATTCGATTTCAACTCTGGTTCGACGGTGGAGGCTGCTACTAAGGTGTGATGCTTGGTGTCGTCAATTACTTGAGCGTAAATATGTTCATTGGAACGGAACACGGCTAAACGTGGACGTTCTTGGGTGCCGTGAACTTTACCACGAACGCGGCGATGACGACGCTGTTTTGATTCTCTACGAGTAAGTTTCATTGTTATTTCTTACCACTCTTACCAGTCTTACCAGCTTTGCGTCTGACGGCTTCACCGGCATAACGAATCCCTTTACCTTTGTAGGGTTCTGGGGGGCGAACAGCACGAATTTTTGCGGCTGTGTTACCTACTATTTCCTTATCGTAACCACTGACGATGACGTTAGTGTTATTTTCTACAGCAAACTGAACTCCTTCAGGGGGGTCAATCTGCACTTGATGGCTGTAGCCAATATTCAGGACTAGGTTACGTCCTTGAACTTGTGCCCGGTAACCCACACCTTGAATTTCCAGACGACGCTGAAAACCTTGGGAGACTCCCTCCACCATGTTAGCCACTAGGGTACGGCTTAAACCGTGCATTTGCCGGGACGTACGTGTGTCATCGCGACGGGTGACATTTAATGTTTGTCCTTCTTGGGAGACAACGACATGAGTAGGCAATGTCCGCGAAAGTTGGCCTTTGGGTCCTTTCACTAAAACTTGGCTACCATCAATTGTCACTTCCACTTTGGCGGGAATATTAATTGGACGTTTACCAATACGAGACATGATTCTTGGTCCTTTATCTTCAGTCCTGACCCTGGGGGTAATGACTACCAAACATAGCAAAGTACTTCGCCACCCAGGCTCTGACGACGGGCTTCGCGGTCAGTCATAATGCCACTGGATGTAGAAATAATGGCAATGCCGATGCCACCTAGTACCCGGGGTAATTCTTTTCTATTGGAGTAAACGCGCAAACCCGGTTTACTGACTCGTTTCAAAGCGGTAATTAAAGGCTGACGGTTTTTACCCTTGTATTTGAGTGAAATCACCAAATTGCGTTTAATCCCTTCTCCTGCTTCTACAACTTCAGCAACAAAGCCTTCCTCTTGTAGTACCTTGGCAATACTACGAGTCATTTTTGTGGCTGGCACTTGTGTAGTCTGATGCCTTGCCAGGTTGGCATTGCGGATGCGCGTGAGCATATCTGCAACTGTATCGTTAGCTGCCATCGTTCCCTCTTTAGATGAACTTATTGATCGCGAAAGGGCATTCCCATTTCTTTAAGTAAGGCGCGACCCTCTTCGTCGTTTTTCGCCGTTGTGATGATGGAAATATCCATCCCACGGATTTGATCGATACTGTCGTACTCGACTTCTGGAAAAATTAGCTGTTCTCTAACACCCATAGTGTAGTTACCGCGACCATCGAAGCTTTTAGGACTGATGCCGCGAAAGTCTCTAATTCTGGGTAGTGATAAGCTAACTAATCGGTCAAGAAAAGCGTACATCCGTTCGCTTCTGAGGGTTACCATAATGCCAACAGGCATACCCTGACGAATTTTAAAGCCGGCGATCGCCTTTTTCGCCCGAGTCACCACTGGTTTTTGACCGGTAATCAGGGCAATTTCATTTAAAGACGCTTCTAGCGCCTTGGCATTTTGAGCCGCTTCCCCCAAACCGCGGTTAACAGTAATTTTCACTAACTTCGGTACTTGATGAACGTTAGTGTACTGAAACTGATTCATCAGTTTAGGGACGATGGTTTCTTGATATAAACCTTTGAGTCTTGGTGTTGCCATAGTTATTTATCTGTATCCCTGGGCTTTGTCAGGGAGGCCTTGTGAATTACTGAGGAGTCCCTTCTGGTAGAAAAACAGCAGTTATTCCCTTTATTTATCGAGAATTTCGCCGGTTTTTTTGAGCATTCTCACCTTTTTACCTTCTGCTGTAAAGGTGTAGCAAACACGACTTGTAACGTTTTGCTTAGTAGAATAGAGCATCACATTGGAACTATGGATAGGAAATTCCTGAGTGACGATGCGGCCCGATTCTCCTTCTTGCTGGGGTTTGACGTGCTTAGTCTTGATATTGACACCTTTAATCAGGACTTTACTCAGTTGGGGTAGTGCTTTGACCACTTCACCAACTTTGCCTTTGTCCTTACCGGCAATTACTTGCACAGTGTCGCCAGTTTTGACGTGCATTTTATGAAATACTTTGGCTTTTTCCTTGGGGTTTGCCATTACAGCACCTCCGGAGCCAGAGAAACGATTTTGGTGAAGCTTTTATCGCGTAATTCCCGAGCCACCGGTCCAAAGACCCGTGTACCTCTGGGATTACCATCCTTATTGATGATCACCGCGGCGTTATCATCAAAGCGAATAGTCATACCACTATCCCGGCGGATGTTGTGACGGGTACGGACAATCACTGCTTGTATGACATCGGATTTTTTCACAGCCATGTTGGGGATGGCATCTTTAACAACGGCGATAATCTTGTCGCCGATGAAACCATAACGCCTGTTGCCTGCACCTAATACACGGATGCACATAATTTTTTTGGCACCGCTATTATCTGCCACAGTGAGGTAGGTCTGGGGTTGAATCACAATTAATCTCCCTTTTGGAGTTTAGATTACTGTAACAATTATTACACTGTAGTCTTAGCATTCAAGATATCTTTGACTTGCCAGCGTTTGGTCTTACTCAAAGGTCTAGTTTCTTGAATCCGGACGCGATCGCCCACCTTGCACTGACTATTTTCGTCGTGAACCTTATAGCGGCGGGTTTGCACGACAATTTTGCCATACTTAGGGTGGGGAGAGCGGTTTTCCACAGCGACTACCACAGTTTTTTGCATTTTGTCGCTGACTACCACGCCGACTCGTTCTTTGATTGCCATAATCTCCTAGTTTTTATTCTGTAGTCGATTGACTTGTAGCCTGTTGGCGCTGAGTTTCCACAGTGAGCAACTGGGCGAGGCGGTGGCGGGCGTGTCGGAACTCATGAGGCTTTTCTAATTGTCTTGTAGCTTTTTGCAACCGTAACTGAAACAGTTGTTTTTTAACAGAGACAATTTCCGAGACCAGTTGTTCATCACTTAATTCTCTAGCTTCCGAAATCTTGGGAAGAGGCATAACCTACTCCTGCTCCTGTGGTTGAGAACGCACAATAAATTTAGTTTTAATTGGCAGCTTATTGGCAGCCAAACGCATAGCTTCGCGGGCGATTTCCTCGGAAACTCCAGCGATTTCAAACATAATGCGTCCTGGCTTAACTACCGCCACCCAAAACTCTGGAGAACCTTTTCCTGAACCCATCCGGGTTTCTGCCGGACGCATAGTGATAGGTTTATCCGGAAAAATCCGGATCCAGATTTTACCACCCCGACGGATATAACGAGTCATTGCCCGACGGGAGGCCTCAATTTGGCGGGAGGTAATCCAAGATGGCTCTTGAGCTTGGAGGCCAAAATCACCGAAGTTAAGGTTACAGCCGCGGCTAGCTAGGCCTTGCATCCGTCCGCGCTGTTGTTTGCGGAATTTAGTTCTTCTAGGACTTAACATGCTTCATCCTTCATTAGATCGGTCTTCAAATTGCTGACGACGGCGTTGTTGTTGACGACGACGTGGTTCGCGATCGCGTGGGGTGGATGGAGCGGTGGTTTCTTCCTGTCCTGGGATAATTTCTCCCTTAAACACCCATACTTTAATCCCCAGAATCCCGTAAATTGTTTTAGCTGTGCAGTAAGAGTAGTGAATATCAGCCCGGAGGGTATGTAAAGGCACTCTTCCCTCACGAGTCCACTCTGTCCGAGCAATTTCTGCACCGTTGAGGCGACCGCTGACTTGAATTTTAATGCCTTGAACACCAGCACGTTGGGCGCGCTGAATAGCTTGGCGTACCACCCGCCGAAAAGAAACCCGCCGTTCCAGCTGTTGAGCAATGTATTCCGCAATCAAAGCCGCGTCTGCATCAACTTTTTGGACTTCGACGACATTAATCCGAATTTGACGATTACTGCCGAGCATTTCTTGTAGTCCCACCCGCAGTGATTCAATACCTTGTCCACCGCGGCCGACAACTACACCTGGTCTAGCCGTGTGTACTTCCAAATCAATTTGGTCTGCTTTGCGCTCAATCCGCACCTCGGAAATTCCGGCATTGTTTTGAGCCAATCTACCCAGCTTTTGTTCTATGTATTTCCGAAGTTTGTGGTCTTCTTGTAAAAGTTCTGGATAGCGTTCAGGAACTGCAAACCAACGGGATTGATGCTCTTGTGTAATACCCAGGCGAAAACCAACTGGATGAATTTTCTGTCCCACAAATGCTTCCTCTAAGAATTTCTTACTTTACGCAGTTTTTCGTGTCTAGACCCCATCGGTCAAAGAAGGGGTATTTCATTTAGCAGTAGCATCAGCGGCCACAGCCACAGTGATATGACACGTTGGCTTGCGAATTTGGTAAGCTCGCCCCTGAGCTCTTGGTTGAAACCGTTTTAGCACTGGACCTTGATTAGCATAGGCTTGAGTAATTACCAGTTGCGTCCGGTCTAAACCAGCATTATGCTCGGCATTAGCCGCTGCACTTCTGAGAAGTTTCAATACTGGTTCACAGGCTCGATAGGGCATGAATTCCAATACAATTAGTGCTTCTCGGTAGGAGCGCCCCCGAATTTGGTCAAGTACACGGCGCACCTTGTAGGGAGACATGCGGATATAACGAGCGATCGCCTTTACTTCAGTAGTATCAATAGCCATAATTTTCTCCTTAAGTCATTAGTCACAATGACTAATAACTATCTCCCTGCTTTTTTATCACTCTTCCCATGACCTCTGTAGGTACGTGTGGGGGCGAACTCTCCCAACTTGTGTCCTACCATTTGCTCATTCACAAAAACCGGAACGTGTTGACGTCCGTTATGAACAGCGATGGTATGACCTATCATCAACGGCAAAATTGTCGAAGCTCTCGACCAAGTTTTAATAACTTGTTTTTCGTTTTTAGCGTTGAGCTTTTCCAGCTTACTCAGCAAGTGATCCGCTACAAAAGGACCTTTTTTTAGAGAACGACCCATAATTTCGACTTTGGATGTTTGACTTGAGATTATGACTGACGGCCACCACGTCCACGTTTAGAAGATTTCCGACGACGACGCACGATCAATTTGCTGCTAGCTTTCTTAGGCTTGCGAGTTTTTGCCCCTAAAGTAGGTTTACCCCAAGGTGTTACAGGACCTGGTCTACCAATAGGAGCTCTACCCTCACCACCACCATGTGGGTGGTCTACCGGGTTCATCACACTACCTCTAACCTTAGGACGGCGACCCTTCCACCGATTCCGTCCCGCCTTACCGGCGCTGAGATTTCGCGCATCGGTGTTACCTACCTGTCCAATAGTGGCGTAGCATTCTTTACGAATCATCCGCACTTCCCCGGAAGGTAGCTTGAGAGTGACATAGTTACCTTCTTTAGCCACTACTTGGGCATTAGCACCAGCCGCACGGACAATTTGCCCGCCTTTACCCGGTGTCAGCTCCACATTATGGACACTAGTACCCAGGGGTATATTAGACAGTGGTAAAGCGTTCCCATCCTCAAAGGGAGAGTCAGGACCGGCGATAATTTTCGCACCCACTGGTAACTTATTGGGGTGAAGAATATAACGCTTTTCCCCGTCTTCATATAAAACCAGAGCGATGCGAGCATTCCGATTGGGGTCGTATTCAATGGCTATAACTTCGGCGACAATATTACGTTTATCCCTTTTAAAGTCGATAATCCGGTAAAGTTGCTTGTGTCCGCCACCCCGACGACGGCTAGTGATCCGCCCTTGATTATTACGACCCTTAGGGCGATGTACGTATTCTGTTAATGATTTTTCCGGCTTTGACTTAGTAATTTCCGCAAAGTCGGATACAGTAACTTGGCGCGTACTAGGGGTATAAGGGCGATAAGAACGAGTACCCATTTTATTTTATACCTCTGGGAATAGAACTTGTCTAACTTTCTCTTCGTCCCCAGGGGCTACAGTGACAATAGCTCGCTTATATTGGGGCTTGTAACCAATAAATTTACCAACACGACGCTGTTTACGTGGTGGCATCATGGTATTAATTTTGACTATCTTTACCTGAAATAGGTCTTCAATCGCCGCCTTAATTTGTGGTTTGCTAGCCTTGGGAGCTACTTCAAAAGTATATTTATTTTGCTCCATGAGGATAGTCGCCTTTTCAGTCACAATGGGGCGACGCACTAAGTCGGGAAGATTGCGGGGGTCAAACTTAGGCACTATAGACCTCCTGAATTTTGGCTAAAGCTGATGCAGTGACGACAATTTTATCAGCGTGCAGCAAGTCGTAAACATTAAGTTGGTCTGCTGCAATTACCTTTAAATTTTCGATATTCCGGGCTGATAAATAAACATTATCCGCCTTTTGAATCTCCGGCAAAATTAACAATGCCTTACTTTCAGGTGCTGCTCCCCAACGAGCTAGTGCTGAGACTAACTCCTTAGTTTTGGGGCGGGATAACTCGTTGTTAAAATCTTCAACCACAATCAAATCGTCCCCACGACCTACAAAAGCGGTTCGCAGTGCTAAACGCCGTTCTTTGCGGTTTAATTTCAGGTTAAAATCTCTGGGTTTCGGTCCAAAGATCACACCACCACCACGCCACAGTGGAGAACGAATTGACCCAGCACGGGCGCGACCTGTTCCCTTTTGTCGCCAAGGTTTACGACCGCCGCCTCTAACTTCGGAACGAGTTTTTGTACTCGCAGTCCCTTGGCGAGAGTTAGTCATTTGTCTTACCAAGGCTCGATGCACAATATGAGAGGCCGTTGATTCTTGAGCAACCCGTAACTCAAAGGTAGTCTGGCCGACCTGTTCTCCTTGCCAATTTTTAACTATGCTTTCCACCATTTTTATGTCCTTTTGTGTTTTTTGCCTTTTTTCTTTAGTTCATGAGTAATGACTACTTACCAACTTTCTTTGTAGGCAGAATATTCACTAAGGACCCCGGCTTACCAGGAATGGCTCCTTTAATTAATAGTAAGTTGCGTTCCGGGTCTACTCGCACCACGGTCAACTTGCGAATTGTCACCCGACTACCACCCAAACGTCCTGCCATCCGTTTACCGGGATAAACACGACCAGGGGTTGTACCAGCGCCAATGGAACCTGGCGCTCTATGGTTTTTAGAACCGTGTGACATCGGTCCGCGGCCAAAGTTGTTACGCTTTTGGTTACCCGCAAAACCGCGACCGATACTGGTACCGACTACATCGACAATTTGACCTTCAGTAAAAATATCCGCCTTAAGTTCTTGACCTAAAGTATAATCACTAGCGCTATCTGTGAGATATTCGTTTAAATGACGTAAAGCTGGAGCAGATGATTTTGCCAAGTGACCCAGCAGAGGTCTATTCAACGCCTTGGGTTTGACTTCACCATAACCAACTTGGATGGCGCTGTAACCGTCGGTCTGTTTTGTTTTAACTTGTGTAACAGTGCATGGCCCCGCTTGAACGACGGTGACTGGAATTGATACTCCATCTTCGTCGAAAACTTGGGTCATGCCCAGTTTGGTGCCGAGAATACCTACAGACACAGTAACTGGTTCTCCTTATATACTTGCTGGTGTTGGAATCGGACTGTTGATCGCACTTTTACACTTGTATCAGTGCCGATTGAGGTTGGACGACCCTCGGAAATTTCGGGTAGGTAGTACTACACCATACCTTTAAGGACACAACTAGCTGTGTCTTTACTGTTTGGTGAATCCGTTTACTTTCACTCACCTGGTCACCAGAACAGCCACAAGCTTTTTTTTCTGGGCGAAAAAAACAACTCTTGGAATTTCAGAGCAATGCTTTTAAGCTTTGCACTTTGTGCAGTAATGCTTTCGTCCAAGCAATTACTTAGGCACTTTCTGGAGGCAGTGCTGTTAGTGGTCTTTGCCCTATCATTTGCTACTGCCGTGCTGTGGTGGGACTTAAGCGGTTTTCTCCCGCTCAGTATCCGTTAACTAAGTTCGCTGCAATGTTATGAAACTAACATTACCCCTCAGTTTTTGCTTCACTCAACACTTTAATCTTAAACTACAGCTTAAGATGTTCCCTGGGTTTTCAGGGATATTAGGAGTGAATGTAGTACAGAGTCGTTTATGGGCTGGGTTTATTTAGCCACTAACTCTTTGTTAACCTGCGAGTTTTTCTAGTGTACCAGTCTCTGACAACTTTAAGCTAAGTTTATTATTGCCCGGAGATGTTAAACATCTAAGAAATCTAAGAACCCACAGAAAATTGAGTAGTCAGTTTTTACGCTCGGAGGTCACAATCTAATATCATAAATCATCTATTGATTTTTGTCGAGAAATCTTTAAAATAGTTTTTGATTACAGGTGATGTCCTGAATACTTGAACCTAATCCTGCTTCAGGGTGAATAATAGAGATATCTGAGTGGGATAAGACGAAAGAAAATTTATGGCACTGATTACCACTGGCAACGCTTTCATTCGCGATCTGGAAAAATTTGGTTCCCTTGGTGTTTACGTACCTTTGGAAGGAGGTTTTGAAGGTCGATATCGCCGCCGACTGAGGGCTACTGGCTATGTCGATCTTCATATTACCGCCAGGGGGTTGGGCGACGTAGCTGCCTATCTCACAGGAGTTCATGGAGTCAGACCACCTCACCTGGGTAAAAAAAGCTCTAGTAGTGGTGCTGCGGTAGGTTATGTATATTATATTCCACCGATTGTTACCTACAATCTAGAACAGCTACCACCAAATTCAAAGGGGCTGGTGTTGTGGATCATTGAAGGGAATATTCTCGCAGATCAGGAAGTTGAGTTTTTAGCCACCTTACCTAGCTTGGAACCCAGAGTAAAAGTAGTAGTAGAGAGAGGGGGGGCGCGTGCCTTCAGTTGGCAACCTCTCAAAGACACATACTCTGCTAGTTATCAAGCTGTCTAATCAAGGGAACCATATCGTCGCTGGAAATTTGCTAAATTTCCAGTGGCGATGTCCCTCCGCCCTGTGCCAAAGGCGATCGCAAAACAGAACTACAATTAAGAATCGTCATACTGTCAAAGGGAGGCCAGTTGAGCTAACTCCCTACTTTCTCAGTGCTGAAGGTAATCAGAGCGAAAATGAGACGTAAATCTACTGGTAGACCAGCCAATACTTCTAAATCCTCGGCTTTACAATCCCCCCTGTTCAACATCTCTACTATCGCCATTTTGGCGGGGGTGCTGGTGTTGGGTATTGGAATTGGTATTGCCTTTAGTTCCACAACCACTTTAACCCCGGCAAATGTCGCTTCTCGTGAATTCATAGATACTAAAGCGCCTAACCCTGAGATTTGTGTGCAGTTTGGGGCTAGTGCAATGGTCATGGACGCGAGACTGTTTGTTACTCTCAACCCGTTTAACGTCTATGTTGCTCAACCAAGTATGCGTCCTGGGTGCGTTCTGCGCCAAAATAACTGGGCAATTTTAGAGCAACGTAACCTTGTATCATCAAGCCAAGTCAGAGAATGTAGGAGTCGTTTAAATACCTTTGGCTTTACAGGTAACTTGGACAGTGAAAACCCTGACATTAGATGTATTTACCAAAACCAAGCTGCTCAAAACTTTTTCACCTCTCAGCCCGGAGCAGTGACACAACCGCAAGAAACAGAGAGATTTTAGCGCCCTTGGAAATTGAGTCTAAATTTACACCCCCTCATGGGGGTTAATTTTTCCATTGGCCTTCTGATTGTAGGCTGCTAGTGCTTCCCAGTTCATCACGTCTGCTAACAAAGTTTGATAACCGAGGGTATTGGGGTGAAGACCATCTACACCTAAGCGCTGTAACCGCCACGATTCATCACGGGACATCCATTGATCGAAAATATCTAAGTAAGGAATTTGCCGTTGCTGACAAGCAAGTTTAGTAACTTCTTTATAACGGTACTGGTCGCTGTGATTATAATAAAAGCAATCTAAAAAAGGCATTTTGCTTTCATCCACAGGAACCATCCCCACAAACAACACAGGGCAAAGTTTTTGTGCTTGTGCGAGCAGAGCAGCAATTTCGGTTTTAAATACAGCGAAATCTGTATAATTACGACCCTGGCTACTTTTTAATCGGGCGGAATCATTCACACCGACGGAGAGAATCATCAGGTCGGGAAGCCGATTTCTTAATTCACCTCGATGGCGAAATTCTACTTCTAGCCTTTGTGCTACTTGCTGGGTGCGATCGCCTCTCACCCCCAAATTATATAATACATGACCAGAACTATCGGGCAACATCCACCAGCGCCGCAGTTGTTCAACCCAACCCCCTGTTTCTGGGTCGCCAAAGCCATAAACTAAGCTATCTCCTAGTGCAATAATTCTCAAAGACTGAAATGGCTTTGGTTGTACTACCAGATGAGAGGAAGAAAGCTCGAGTGTTTGCATTTTTAGAACTATATTTTATATCTTTACAAGATTCTATACATTTCTACATCATTAAAGAATATATTTCTGTTGTTTGACTACACTAGACTTATGTATTTGCTTGGGATGCGTTGATTAAGTAAGGGGTTGGTGCATTCTGGCGCGGCCAATTCCGGGATAAAAACCGAATTAACCCAGGCAAAGATATTAACATCAACAAAACTCCTACCCACCAACCGGAACGCAATTGTTCTAAGTTATCCAGCGATGAGGTAGTTTGTGGCTGATTAGAGAAAAACCCTGCTGTTAGTGCTAGTAAATTATTTAACCCATGACAAGCTATAGGCACAATTAATGTTCGGGTCTTGATATATAGCACACCCATAACAAAACCAAACATAGATAATCCCAGGAAATTTGGGTGTAAAATTCCAAACAGGACAGAGGAGACAATCAAAGCTGTACGGATACCCCACTTGGTAGCCCATCGTTGCAGTATAACCCCCCGGAAGATAAATTCTTCCGCGATGGGAGCCACGACTATAATTGCGATCGCACTCAGTAAGTTGTCTAGTAAAGGTGCTGAACTGTGAGCAGAAGCATTACTGGCTACTTGGCGCAGGAGTTCCTCTATCAAAGAAGGAGCGAACCACGACAACAGGGAAAATGAGACTAGATAGGCACTAAGTGAAAACACTATAACCAGAATAACTAAGCCCACCGTCGGTAACCATTTATAGTTACTCGGCAGAATACCCACAACATACCGCAGATTAATTCCTAAACGATTGAAGTCTGCGAATATCCACAGGCAAAGCAATCCAAATATTAAAATATACAGCACCAGGACAACAACTTGATTATTAAGTGTGAGTCCGTTAATTCCTTGCACATAACCTAAACAAATACCGGACAGTAAGGATACCAGTAGACCCTTGGCGAACAGATAACGAACCCTGACCCGGGAAAATGGATTATGTATCATAAGTGAGAATTATTGCTGTAATGTTCTCAGTGGTCATATCAGTAACTTCAAGTTTTCCTGGATTATAGACTAATTTGCCTTTACAGAAATAAAGTGTAGTATAATTTATTCGCAATTGCGATAATTTTGCAAATCTACTGTAGAAATATGATTAGCAGGAACTAGTTTATAATGTTTTTCTTGAACGATTTTTACTTCACTTTCCTCTATTGCTAGTTCAAACATGGCAATTAAATTGCTATCCATAAATTGTGCTGATATGGAACGACTTAGCTCAGGAAATTTTTCATTACAATAGCCAATATCTTGTTTTGTTTGAACAACACCAAGCTGATCATTACCTGCTTTAGCTTGCACAGGTATAATAAACTGTGTACCATGACAATTTACAGCTACATAAATTTCATCAATTTCTATTTGACCTATTCCTGTAACCGTAGTCCTTAAGTGGTTTTGTAAAGAGTAAGCTGTAATTCCCAAGAATATATCCACTAAACGATTGTAACGTATTTTGGTTAAAAGAGCTTGCTCATCACCTGACATATATTTATTAATTATTTCGGGTGTAGCATCAGGTATTTTAATTTGTCTGAGATTTGAATTAGGAATAATTCTGTTAATTTGCACAAGTTGAAACCTATAAATACTAGTACCTTTTGACTCTATAATCCACTCCATTCCGGATGGTGCTGTATCTGTTATAGATTTGGGAAGTGGTCTTCTATATCGATAGGAATAAAGAATATCGCCGAGATTTTTAGGAGGTTTAATAGCTAATTCATTAGCTATTTCTGTAAGCTCTTCACGGTTAAATTCAAATTTATCTAAACCGGGTTGGTAATATCGATTAAAGATGCCAGTAACTATAGAGTTATATATACCTTCTTTACTCATAACTTATTATAATTGTTGTGTAAGACTGCTGATTTATATTTCATTTTCTAAATCTAGGTTGTATAATATGCGGGTTAACGTTAAAGTATTTAGCTGCTGCTGTCATATCCAAATTCAGTAAACTTTCATCTCCCAAATCTTGTATTTTTGTGGGTTTATCTAACTTTAAGTCTAAACATTTAATAATTTCTAACCCTACAGCTTTAGCTAATAAAGGAGGAACAGAATTACCTATCTGTCTAAATCCGTGCCATTTTGTGCAATGAAACCTAAACCAATCAGGATAAGAATGTAACCGCGCTGCTTCCCGCACAGTAATACATCTGGGTATAAACGGATGTATAGGTCTAGGGGAGGTAAAAGCTCCGCGATTACTAGGTGTACCTGCTCTGAGAGTATTACAAATACCTTGGGGGTGAAGTTTATAGAAGCGGCTAATTTTTTCGGTTGTACCAGGAAGTGTAGCTGCAAATCTGGTCATAGACTCTAAACTATGCCTTGTTCTTAAACTGGAGGTCAAGATGGTAGAGTCATAGTGACGTTGATATCCATAGTCATTATTTGCCGAATTTAAACCACGCAGTAATAGACCGTAATCACTCGGCTTTCCCAACTCTGCAACTACCCAATCACGTTGATACAATTCATCATATTTTTCAATCTCTGGTAAATCTTGCAATGCTTCCCAAACTGTCGGACTTAAGTTTAATTGATGAGAGAATCCTGATTTCTTTTGTTTAGCTGGTTGAGTAATGGTGTCTGGATAATTTGGTAATTCTAAATCATGACGACAACCGAGAATAAATAACCGTTCGCGATTTTGGGGAACTCCAAAATGAGCAGAATTTAAAACCTGATATTTTTGTTTAACTTGATAACCATTACTCTCAAATTCATTAATAATTTGTGCAATAAATTCTTGATGTTTTCCCGCAGTCATTCCTTTGACATTTTCCATGACAAAAAACTTGGGCTGGAGTGCTAATACTAATCTAATATAATGAAATACCAAGGAATTTCTAGGGTCTTGAAAAGAACGTTTACCTATTAATGAGAATCCCTGACAGGGCGGACCACCAAAGACGACATCAATTTCTTGATTACCAATAGCCGAATTTTGTCTAATATGTTGACTGGTAGTTTCTTCAACAGGCTGACATAAAACACTCCAAAAGGGAAAATTAAACTTGTGGGTTGCACAGTGGATAGGGTCGATTTCTACAGATGCTAATACATCAAAGCCAGCTTGTTCAAAACCGAGGGTCATCCCCCCAGCACCAGCAAATAAATCCACAGCAATAGGGCGGTTTTGTTTCATCTGCTTCTAGTGATTATTTCCTACTTTCCAAGACCTGGTAACATTTGCAAAATCTCTGCAGCAGCGCGATCGCATACACCTACCTCCCCCAACAGCTGACGCATTTGGGTATAATCTGCGAAAGTTTGCTGTCGGCGCTCAGGATTTAAGAGTAATTCCATGGATGCTTGGAGAATATTTTCCGGTGTCGCTTGTTCTTGTAGGAATTCTGGTACAATGGGCTTCATCACCACTAAATTAACTGGTGAAGCAAAAGGTATAGAACCTTTAAGAATGTTGCGAGCAATCCAAACAGTCAAGGGGTTGAGGCGATAAACCACAACTTGGGGCACATTTAATAAAGCCAGTTCTAGATTAACCGTACCAGATTTAGTGATAGCCAGATCAGCGGCGGCAAATAGTTCTTTTTGTTGCTCGCACAGAATTGTCGCCCGTAAACCATAACGTTGAATAGCTGTTTCTATGGGTTGTCTGTAAGCTTCCAGAGATAGGGGAATCCAAAAATGGACGAATGGTAATTGAGCTTGAATAGTTTGAGCAGCTTGAAAAATTACTGGTAAGAGGTATTTTAACTCTTGATGACGAGAAGCTGGGAGGAGTGCGATCGCCTTTTGTGCGGGTGGAATTTGCAATTTAGCCCGAGCTACTGAGCGACTGGGTGCATCTTGCATTCTGTCAACTAGGGGGTGACCAACCCACTGCACTTGTGCGCCATTCTCGCGAAAATAACGGGCTTCTTCTGGGAAGATAGCCAAGAGTTTATCTGTAAAGCTGACAATACGGGATGTATTACGTAAACCAATAGACCAGACCCACTCTTGGGGAGCGATGTAATAAACCACTGGTATCTGTGGTAAATGCTTTTGCATATAAGTACCAATGCCCAGATTAGGTCCCATATAATCAATTAGTATGACTAAATCAGGGGGGTATTGTTGCAAAAAAGCGATCGCCTGACGTTGTACCCTAATAGTAGGGAAAATATAAGGCAAAGATTCCACCAAACCCATAGAACCAATACCACTAGTTTTCCCCAAAATAGTAGCGCCCTGGGCTGCCATTTTTTCCCCACCCAGGGCCACAATTTCTAATTTTAAACCAGCGGATTGACGCTTAATTGCCTGAATCAGCAATGAGCCTTGCAAATCCCCAGATACTTCCCCTGTGCTGATAAATATACGCATTTGATAATTAATAAAAATTCATATTTAACAACGGATAAATAAGTAGTTACATTATACTGATAAAATACAGTATATTTAACGAATATAGGCACTACAGTGAATGATAAAACTATTCCGGGGTGGGAATGATGCCCGTTCTTGTCCATCTCACCCCAATAAAAGCTGTATAAATTCAAGAGTCATCATGGGGGCTGGTTTTTTTCCTTCCCGGAATTAACCCACGTCTTCCAGACATTTGAGAAAGTAGGAGAAAACGACGCAGGGATTGCAGTTGTTCACTGTCTCCGAGTTGTTCGAGTGCTTCTAAAGCCTCCTTAAAACTTAAGCCAGAGCGATAGAGAAGCCGAAAAGCCTTTTTCAAAACTTGTAAATCCTCAGAACTCATCCCAGAACGTTTTAACCCTACTAGATTCAGAGTTCTCACCCGTGCAGGATTTCCCTCCACCAACATATAAGGAGGCACATCGCGGTCAATACGTGCCATTCCCCCGACCATTGCGTGTTGACCAATATGTACAAATTGATGCACCCCTAAAACTCCGCCCAACCTGGCGCGTGACTCTATATGGACGTGACCCGCCAAGGCCACGGAGTTAGGAATAATCACGTGGTCTTCAATTATGCAGTTATGAGCAACGTGTACGTAAGCCATTAACAGGTTATTATTGCCAATCACCGTAGCCTCACCCGCCCCAGTAGCACGGTTAATAGTGACATATTCACGAATTAAGTTATTGTCACCAATTTTCACCCAAGTTGGTTCGCCAACAAACTTGAGATCCTGGGGTTCCATACCAATAGCAGCACCGGGAAAAATCTGATTTCGCGCTCCAATCTCACAAGGACCTTCTAGCACGACATGAGGGCCAATAATTGTTTCCATGCCGACTTTGACATTAGCTCCAATCACAGCATAGGCACCGACTTGCACTGTTGGGTGAAGTTCCGATTGAGGATGAATTACAGCAGTGGGATGAATAAGCGTTTTCAAGGGTGAATCTCCAGAACTTTTTTAAGTGTAGAAACGCGATTAATGGCGTTTATACAATCAGTGGCCAAAAGTGTCGAGCAAAGCAAGTTGTGTGTAAGAGCAACGAAAATCTAGACTGGATGATGTTTTGTTATTTATGGAAGTCGAGCTTAAGAGTCAACCACGGCTTTACCCACTCGACAGCTTATTAGTTAATTCGAGAAAACATTAATTCGCCTTCAGTAGCAAGTTGACCGTCAACCTCTGCACGGGCTTGTACTTTAGCGAAACGACGTTGTTTTATCCACAATAGTTCTACTGTCATCACTAGCTGATCTCCCGGAACTACCTGGCGGCGGAATCGCACTTTATCGATACCAGCAAACACAAATAGTCCCTCCTCAAACCCTGGTAATTGCTTAAGAATAATACCCCCAACCTGTGCCATTGCTTCAACAATCAGCACTCCAGGCATCAGGGGACGTTCTGGGAAATGTCCCTGGAACTGTGGTTCATTGACAGTGACATTTTTAACGCCTACAGCCAGTTTTTCGGGAACATAGTCAATGATTTTATCTACCAATAGGAATGGGTAACGGTGGGGTAGCAATTTCTGAATTTCTTCAGATGAAAATGTGGTTTTAATTTCAGTACTTTTTTCTGGGGTAGATGTAGGTGTAGTAGTATCGGGACTATTCACTGGGGTGACAATTGCCATTAGCGCTGTGTTGAATTTGTAATTAATGAATTAAGTAGTCATGGGTGAAAACCTGAGATTTTAGATTTTACCCGATTCCTGTTCTAAAATTTTCCGAGCCAGTTGAATGTGTAAATTGTGGCTGGCTTTATATGCTAAGAAATGAGCTTGAGGAAAATTTCCCAATAAACTCAAATCTCCTACTAAATCTAATATTTTATGACGAACTGGTTCATTTTCAAACCTGAGTGGTGGATTTACCCAACCTTCTGACCCACAAACAAGGGCGTTATCCAAGCTACCACCCTTAATTAACCCGGTTTTCTGTAAGTATTCAATTTGGTGTAGTAACCCAAAAGTACGAGCCGGAGCAATTTCCGCCACAAAGTTGTCACTCAATGACCAACTGTACCATTGGTTGCCAATAGCCGACAGTTCAAAATCAATCTCGTAACTAAAACGGGTTATTGATGCTGGAAGGGCGCAAGCAAAAGCATCATTTTCATAAATCCAGATGGGCTGTTTCACCACCAAGGGAACTGGTTTACTAGTTGGTTGCGACACTAAGCCAACTTGAGTAATACTGTCAGTCCAAACCTGTGCTGAACCGTCTAATAGTGGTACTTCTGGTCCATCAATTTCAATGCGGGCGTTATCGACACCCATACCGGCCAGGGCTGCTAATAAGTGCTCCACTGTGCGCACGCCAGCTTCACCTTGGCCCAATTGAGTAGAGAGCAGAGTTTGACTGACGGCGGTAACTTGAGCCGGAATGATTGGTAAATCTGGCAAATCCACCCGCACAAAGTACCGCCCACTCCCAGATGAAGCTGGGAATATGCGCACATGGGTACTCACACCACTATGCAGTCCCACTCCAGTTTGAGTGATTTCTCCTGCTATGGTGTGTTGTTCCATGAGCTAAAAGTTAATATGTGATTCATTTGCAGTTTCGGTGATGACCCCTTATCGGAATAGTATTGAGGCAAATGCCAAAATTAGCAAGTGCCGTTAAAACCTTTCACCAATACCAAAATTGATGCGACTATCGCCGTCATCGTTAATGCCGTAGTCAATCCGAATGGGGCCTAGTGGCGATTGTACACGCACACCCAAACCGTAACCGTAGCCACTACCGTTTTTGTTGAGGACGTTAGCCGCCTGAGTTGTGGTTCCTAAGTCACTACCGACATCAACAAACAGTGCGCCGTTAACCACTGAGAATACAGGGAAGCGATACTCAACAGAGGCTTGGACATAACTGCGTCCACTGGTTAAGGCTCCTTCTTCGTAACCCCGCACAGAGTTGCTACCGCCTAGGGTAAAAGCTTCATAGGGCGGTAAGTCACCCAGAATTGTTCCGCCTTGCACGTTAAAGGCTAGGGTTTGCGCCCCCGGTGCGAAGTTGGTCAACCTCACAGGTAAGTATTGACTATAGTTACCCCGGAGTCTGGTTAGAAAAATGCTACCTAGTCCCACTGGTACGGACTGATCCACACCAAAGCGTAGCAAAGAACCTGCTGTTGGTTGCAATTGGTTATTACGCAGGTCGCGCTGTGCGCCTAGTTGTAATAACACTAAGTCATCTTCACCTCCCCCTGAGAGGCTTAGAGGAACTGTTTCTGTGGGCACTCCATCCTCGAATACTGCGGCTCCTTCCGGTCTGATATTACCATCAGCATCACGGGTGGAAATTCGTTGATACTGCAATCCGGCTGAAGCACTCCATTCTGATCTTTCATAGGGATTGGGAGATAATGGACGGTTAAAATTAACACCACCACCTAATCGGAGAACACGAGGTCTATCGCCGTCGGTTTCACCTGGTTGAAATGTCCTTATATTCTCATCTTTGCCGTCAAAAATTAATGAAACTGAACTGCGGCGAAAAATATTTGTTGTATAAGAAGTTCTATAGGGGTCACCGGCAATCCAGGGGTCTGTAAACCGCAGATCAAAAAGCAGCTCCCGTTGTCCGATCTGTACTTCGGCTCCTAGGTTTTGGTTTCTTCCTCCTAGGTTTTGCTGCTGATAGCTTACAGTCCCAAATAATCCACTGGCAGAACTAAACCCGGCTCCAGCTGCAATAGACCCACTAGTACGTTCGGCTACGTTCACTACTACTTTTACCTGACTAGGGTCAGTACCAGGGTCAAGAGATATGTTGACATCTTCAAATAGCCCCAGTCCAAATACCCTCTGGAGGTCTGTTTGTACTATGTCCCGGTTAAATACTTCTCCTGGACTTAACTGCATTTCTCGGGTAATTATATATTCTTGGGTTCGTCCCTGAATTGGTTCTCCGTTTTCATCTACCTCCCGACCTTCGCGATCCTGGAAGCGGACCTGAATATTTTCTACCACCCCTTCGGCTATTTGTAGGGTGACAAGGCCGGTTTCCGAAATTTGTGGTGAGCCAATGAGGTTGGCTAATACGTAACCTTGTTCTTGGTACTTTTTAGTTAACTGCTGGATACCTGCTTGGAATTGTCTCAGGTTGAGGACTTGACCATATTGCTCACCAAAGACTGCATCCACAGTACCGGGAGCTAGTACCGAGGGAACATCAGTTCCCGGATTAGCTTGCACTTGTACTTTGGTGAGGACGGGGTTAAGTTGGACAATAAAGCTTACCCGTACGCCAATAGCTGTATCTTCTGGCACTGCTTCAACGTTGGCAAAGAACCCAGTGGCAAAGATGGCATTAATATCTTCTTGCAGTTCAGATCTGGTTGTTGTGCGACCTGGTTGAGTACGAATGACGCTGTAAACTTGCCTTTCTAGTTCCGGTGTTAGTTGTCCCTTTTCTGATCTGACAACTACTTCTGATACCAGTACTCGAGGTTCTGAGCTTGGAGTACTGGAATTTTCTCCATCGGGAGTAGTTTGAGCCGTGAGCACTGGGGGGGCAATTTCCGGAACCGAATCAACTTTCAGGCTTGTTAAGGTGGGGACAATTACTTCTGCTGTTGTCTTCTGCGATGATTTCACGGGGGTAACCGTGAACAAAGACTGATTTTTGGTTTCAATTGCTGACTGCTGATTGAACCCAGGACTAAAAACCTCTGTTGTCTGTTCTGAATTATTAATACTTTGGGCATTTGCACTCCCACAGATGCCTAGTGGCGCTGCAACTGCTACAAATGCCATCCATACCGGAGATAAACGCATGTTCTTTCAATTCCTCTATGGCTACGCCACGCAAGCTATCACATCCACACACCATTACTCTTATGCACAAGACCCCAGGTGCAAATCAAGTTGCTTCCTATTGCCTATTTACTGATGGTTCACAAAGCATCAGTCAAAAACTATTGATTCTGACTTTTTGCTTTTGACCATTTCAAGTTTTAGTTTCTACTGCTTTTAGCACTCTTTCTAATACCTCCTGGTAAGCATTTTCTACATTTCCCAAATCCCGACGGAAACGGTCTTTATCCATCACCCTCAAGTTAGGATCTGCTTCGCCTGTGTTCCATAAACGGCAGGTATCCGGGCTGATTTCATCTGCCAAGAGTATCTGCTGTTTTGAGTCCAAACCAAATTCTAGTTTGAAGTCTACTAGGGTAATGCCGCACTGCTGCCAAAAGCCCCGGAGAAATTCGTTGACTTGCAATGCTAGATTGTGAATTGTCTCTACTTGTTCCGGTGTTGCTAGTTTTAAGAGGAATAGGCGATCGCGTGTTAACAGTGGATCTCCCAACTGGTCATTTTTGTAATAAAATTCCACTAAAGGTTGTTTGAGCACTGTACCTATTGGTAATCCTGTTTGCTGACACAGACTTCCTGCGGCAATATTTCTCACCACTACTTCTAGTGGCACAATCTTCACAGCCTTGACTCGCATTTGATGCGGTTGAGGACTGTCAATATAGTGTGTTTTTATACCTTGTGTTTCTAAGTGCTGAAATAGCCGGCTAGAAATGCTACAGTTAATTTTTCCCTTGTTGATAATACTGCCACGTTTCTGGGCATTAAAAGCCGTGGCATCATCTTTGAAATCAGCTAACAGGACTTCTGGCTCGTCCGTTGCATAGAGAATTTTAGCTTTGCCTTCGTATAACTGGGGATAAACAGACATGATATGAGATAAATTTGTACGCTGTGGGTAGTTTTCGACCTTTTAGGCTTAACTATTTTATCTTTTGTGCTTCAATATCCGCCATTGGTGCTGAGTTAGCTATAGTTGGTTAGCTGATATCAAGCACATACACCTGAAAAAAGGTGATCAAGGATAAAATATGTAATCAATTGACAAAATCTAGTTTATCATTTAATGATAATTTAATGAAATAAGTTCTCAACAATCAGACTATAAAACTATCATATTTTGCCAATTAAGTAAATACAGCAGATTACAGGTAAATGAGGAGCGAGTATTAATCTTAAAACTCCCGTAGGGTAGGAATCATGTCGCCCTACTGTATCTCACTTACACAAAATGTTCTGTAAATTGTTTATACAGCTTTTTGTCAAAGGTTTGAGGTTTGACTTAATGTTTGAAATTCCCAATCATAATTAACCATTTCTTGTCTCACCCCGGTATGATTAAAGTCTTAATGTAAACTAATTGGGTCTGAGAAAAAAATTGAGGGTAGTTAATTATTTAGTTATATTAAAAACTTTCAAGTACAAAAAAACCCATGATTTTAGACAAAGAAGACAAGAATAAAAAAAGTTGCGTGGGATACAGTTCGAGAATTTATTGATGGAAAATAAACACAACAAAAATGGAGAAAAAAATAATGAACAAAGATGATTTTCTCTATCCTCGTGGACGCTACTATGGTCATGTCAAGCCGGAAAATTTGGTTTTTAATGCAAATTTGCAGGAATTTGCTCAACGTATCAGTTATATCTGTAATTTAGAGACTGGTGGAAAGCTCACCCCAGAAGAAGCTTACGAACAAATCAAAGCTTTATGGAAACAACTGAAAAAAACGAAAAAACAACTGCAAATTGGCAAAAGTCCCTTTCAAAATGATGATGGGGAAACTACAAGCTGAAGGAGTACAAATAGCAGGTTTATATAGCAAAACTCAAAAGTCCTATGCCATAGTCTCTAAGAGGATGTTTGATAAATTTTCAACAGGTAATTTTTATCTTAGGGAACAGGGAACACATCGAACAGGGAATAGGAAGGATTGGGAAGGATTGGGAAGGATTGGGGAACACACAAAAAACAATAAAATCCAGTCCCCTCCCCTGACAAGGACAAGACAAGGTGGACAAGGTGGACTAGGTGACAAGGGAGAAAAACAGTACAAAGTCTGTATTCTTAGTAAGAAAAATAGCCCCTTAAAAGACCATTGTCCGGATAAAATCTTCC
>NZ_JAQMUH010000086.1:0-13005 GCF_028331025.1 Anabaenopsis arnoldii
GTCCCCTCCCCTTACAAGGGGAGGGTTAGGGAGGGGTCAAACAATATTTGATACACTAATCATGACTTGACAAACATCCTCTAAGCGCCAGCAAGAAACAATCGACAAAAATCTACGGAAAGTTTTGCCAAAAATGAACCGAGGGAGGTAGAAACCCACAGTTGGCTTCCCTTCAACTGTGGGTAGTTAATTACTTACTTATCTGCGACGATTCCATGGACCAAAAATAGCCAGTGTAATACCCGGAGACTGAATGTTAACAAACATCGTTCTACCGTCAGCAGAGAAGCAAGCGCCAGCAAACTCACTGCTACCCAGATTATTCATGGCAAATTGATAAACTTCACCTTTGCCGTTAACACCCACAATATAATCAGTACCACTACCATCCTCACATAAGAACAGGTCACCCCAAGGAGCAACAGTGATATTATCCGGAGCTTGTAAAAATTGACCACTCGGAGAAGCTTCAACTACTAAAGTTAACTCTTCTCTCGCCGGGTCATAAGCCCAAACTTGACCATTACCTCTGGCGTTAGCAGCATCAGATACAGGTGGACCACCTTGAGAAGCAACAAAGTAAACCATTTGATTACCATACCAAGCGCCCTCACCCCGGAAGAAAATGGCAGCACCCTTGCTTTGAGCTTCGTAACGCACACCAACCCCAGCATCAGCATTCTCAGCATCTGGGTCGGGATTATCAATTTGCACCCATTCTACAGGCAATTTTTGACCAACCTTAACCTTTCCAGGTTCACCACCAAAATTAGGATTATTGATAGTATTGAGGGCAAAGTTTTCCGCACCTCTAACTTTTAAAGCATACAAACTACCACCTTGAGCCAAGTCCCCAGCCTTGGTAGGTCTGACATTAGGTACAAACCGATAGAAGCAGCTATCACCACGGTCTTCAGTTTCGTACACATAGCCAGTTCTGGGGTCAACAGCTATAGCCTCATGGTTAAAGCGTCCCATGTCTATCAAGGGAACTGGGGTGACTAAACCGCTATTCGGGTCAGCTACAACCTCAAAGTTGTAACCGTGTCTAACGGTTTCGGTCCCAGCAGTACCAGTGGTGTTAGTGCTTGTAGAAAAGGTTTCTTCACAAGTAACCCATGTCCGCCAGGGTGTCGGTCCACCTGCACAGTTACGAACAGTACCTGCTAAGGAGTTAAAGTTTGTGATGGGTCTGCGGTTTGCTCCCACTACAATCGTACTGGTTCCCCCCTGAGCGCCCGTGGAGTAGCGATTATCACCACTCACAGGGTGGTTAGCGGAAGTACCCAGTTCATGGTTACAAACTAGAATTGTTGAGCCGTTAGCCCCAGAGTATGCAGCCATCCCGTCATGATTCGATGGTACTGTGAACCCGTCGCCCATTGGCTCACCAGTAAAATGGAAGGCCGTGTAGTTGAATGTCCGAGGGAGTTTTAAAATCGGTATGTTCTTAAAGTTATCAGGCAGTTCAGCTGTGTTTAAAGGTAGCTTGTCCTCCAGTTTTCCATAACCGGTGCTGTTGGGCATTTCACCACGGGCAACCCGGGCATAAAATGCTTCCAATGGTGACAGCATTGTCACGGTAGCTGCACTTGTGCCAGCTAAGGTTAAAAATTTACGTCTTGAGACTTGCATTGTGTTGTTCTTCTCTTTACCTAAATACGCGATCGCCCTGTACGCAGCAGCGCTTCTCTATCGCACTATCAGAACTTATTCGAGGAACATTAAGGTGGAATAATAACTAGTTTAATTTGCGGTTATATCAGGGAACAGGGTTGAACCCCCCCCCACAACGTTTTCCCTACACAGCATTTTCCAGGAATCCAGGCGAATTGTAGGCAGAAGAACACAACACATATAGGATTTAGAGTACTTTATTTTTGATGCCACCATCTTGTAATTTGACATTTATGTTAGATTTAAGTGTTTCTTATAATCAAGATAAAAATCTTTGTATCTGTCAAAGGTTCTTATTTATCCTTAATGAAGTAGTAATAAGTTATTAAATAATGCCGAGGATTCTTGTCATAGACGATGACGCAGCCATTTCAGAACTAGTGGCCGTCAATTTAGAGATGGCTGGCTACGATGTCAGCCAGGCGGAAGATGGTATCAAAGGTCAAGCGCTGGCGCTACAGCTACAACCTGACTTAATCATGCTTGACCTGATGTTACCCAGAGTAGACGGGTTTACAGTTTGCCAACGCCTACGGCGGGATGACCGCACGGCGGAGATTCCCGTCTTGATGCTGACGGCTTTAAGTCAAACTCATGACAAAGTGGAAGGCTTCAATGCGGGGGCGGATGATTACCTCACTAAGCCCTTTGAAGTTGAGGAGATGTTAGCACGGGTGCGAGCGTTATTGCGACGTACTGACCGCATCCCCCAAGCAGCAAAACATAGCGAAATTCTCAACTATGGGAATTTAACTCTGGTTCCAGAAAGATTTGAGGCCATATGGTTTAATCAAACAGTGAAACTCACTCATCTGGAATTTGAACTCCTGCACTGTTTGCTGCAACGCCACGGTCAGACAGTTTCCCCCAGTGAAATCTTGCGGGAGGTTTGGGGTTATGACCCAGATGATGATATTGAAACTATTCGGGTGCATATCCGCCACTTGAGAACTAAACTAGAACCAGATCCCCGTCACCCCCGCTATATTAAAACAGTGTATGGGGCAGGATATTGTTTAGAGTTACCCAGCTTACCTCAATCCAATGAGAGTGCTTCCGCATCAGTGATAGAGTGAAATTTATCCGGGATTTCACCCATCTGTAAAGTTATGTAACCTACTCTACGAACAGTTTCACATCAAGTTATTTACCCGTTGATATTTGGGGGGCATCTGATCAGCTAAAGTATGGAATAATTACAGGTGTGAATTAGGTATGCAAAAAAACTTTTTTCAGACGGAGAAGTCCCGGTCTTAGATGCATCTACAAAAATAGGCGGTCATTCCATTCTTCGGGGAAGCATGGCTATAAATGTGCATTCCCAAACTAACCGCGGTTGGGCGTAACACAGTAAGAATTTACGAGTTTGTTCTAGTTGGTGCATGATTTGTGGTTGATGCCACTGTTGCCAGTAGGATTGTTGCAGATAATCCACTAACCATAGTTGTGCTTCTGTGTCTAACTCTTGGGCGATTTTCTTGGCTAATTCTAAAGCTTGGCGGTAAGATGATGGTCTTTTGCTCACATCTTGGAGTAAGGTTTCCGGAATTGCTTGTAATTGCTCATAAGATGCGATCGCACTACCCGGACTACCAGCAGCCATATTTAATAGCGCCTGATTTGCCAAAATTGCCCCATGTCCTGTTTGGGTCAAGACTTGAGTTAAGGACTGTGTATCCAACGGATAAAAGGGGATACGTTGACAACGTGACACCAATGTGGGTAAAATAGACTCAGGAGATGGTGCAATTAAAATTATTGTCGCTTTTCCCGGTTCCTCCAAAGTTTTCAGCAACGCATTAGCAGCAGCTTCCGCCATTGTCTGGGCTGACTCAATAACCACCACGTTTCTGGGTGCCTCCCAGGGAGGACGGCTGAGAAATTCCCCAATTTCCCGGATCTGCTCTAGTCTGATTACCGGGGGAGCTTTGCGCTTAAGTTTTTTCTCCGCTGCTTCTGCGGCCGTGAATCTTTGCCCTTGGTATTGGTAAGTTGGTTCTACCCACCACAAGTCAGGATGATTACCTTGACGCAACCGATTTTGTAACGTAATCAAGTTAAGTGTTTCTACGTAAAAAAGTAGTTCCACAAAGCACCTAGCAGCCAAGCTTTTACCCACACCATCTATGCCCACAAATAAATAAGCCGGGGGGACTCGGTCTTGTTTAACCCCTTGAGTAAGTAGTTCAATGGCTTGGGATTGTCCTAACACTGGGGCAAATAGGTCTGGTATCACGCAATACTGCCTCGTTTTCTAGCTTCTTTGTAGGAAGTTCCCACATTTCTCAAACCGGCTTTAATCATTTGTCTCTCTAAAAGAGCAAAAAAACGGGTTCTATCTCCTCCCCTGACTACTGCTTGATTATGGGCTTCTGCGATCGCTACAGGGTAGCCTTGGCCTTTCTGCACCTGGGACAGCATCAGCGCCAGCGCTTGGTTCAGCATACCTGTATCTTCAGCTACCCAGGCAGGGAATTCTATCCGGGCAATTTCACTGCCTACATGGACGTGGCAAAAGTAAATTATTTGCTGCTCATAAAGTTCTAAAACCCGGTTATTACTACGCCATATCGGACCACGTTGTCCTGGTTGTAATGTCGTTCCCCATAAAGTAGTATCTCTCAAAGTGTCAAAAACTTGACAAGGAGATTTTTCCGCAGGGTCTGGACAATAACTTTTACAGTCGGGAACCTGATGGGGACAAGTCAATAATCTGAAAAAGTTGGTAGAATCAATGTGGCGAGAAGCGCTCAGATATCCTAACAGGGGAATTTTAGCCAGATGCAACTGTTGCCATGCTTCCAGGATTGGTGGTAAAATGCGATCGCGTGCATCTAAAGGTAACTGCTCTAAAAACCAGTAAATTAAAGAACCATCCACCATTGCTAAGGCCGGAGCTTCTCCTTTAGCTACACAAGCTAATTCCGCTAAAACTGTAGTTTCCGAAGCAGTGCGGCGATATCCCATCCACTCCTCAGTTTTAATTCCCCATTGCCGAGATATATATAAATCCTCCGGGCGATAAAATACTTCTGGTAAACTATCTAGCAGTGGTTGGCGGTTTTGTCCATAGTGTAACACTACTCTACCAATGTTCAACAAGTAACAGTAAGCAATTTCATGATGGTTGGGCGCAATTTGAGACCCGTCAGTAGCGATAACCGTATGCACTTTGGGGGGGACTAGAATATTAATGCGGGTTTCCAGGGGTTCCATGGGTGTAGCATTCGCAAACAGAATGCGATCGCGCCATCGTTGCTGAAGCTCTATCAACTCTTGCTGGGACTCATAAGCTTTTTGTAAATATTCTTGAGCTAATTCTAACCTCTGGCGACTTGCAGCAGCTTCTAAACTCAGATGTTGACTTAAACCCTGCATTTGTCGCGCTAATTTTGTAATATCTAGCATAAAATAACCTAGGTCTGGTTGGTTGTGTTAACCACAGTTATTTTATATTGCTATAAATTTATCGCACTTATAGCACAATTTTTAGATTTACTCAATCATCTGTGAGTGGAAAAAATCACCACAGATGAACACAGATGATCATGCGCCTAGGGTTTGAGGCCTTATTGCCAGGCAGCAAAGTTTTTAGTAAACTGGGACAGGCTTAGTAGTCCGATTGTCGGATGAATTTGGGCTGCTTTCCTTTCTGTTTGGGTATTATATCCCCAGTCTGCCAGAAAAAGTTCAACATCTTTCAAGTCCGTTTGCTGTTGCACCAATTGCAATGTTTTCAGCCTATCTTCTACAAACCACAGTTTAACCGGTTTCTCTGCAGCCTTACCAATTAATTCTCTCAAAGTTTCATATTTGGGTCGTTTAACTTCCTTACCGAAAATTACCCCCGGTGGTAAGTTCACCCCTTCCCTTGCTAATAACCGCTCAACAAAGCGTCCTTCTTTGGTAGTGACAATGTATATTTTTGTTTCACCGGCTAGGGTGATTTTCATTCTTTCCACTACGCCGGGGTAAAATCTATGCAGGTTTAGCCAACCTTCTAAATCAGTTTTGATCCATTCATCCCGCAAATTGTCAAGTTGCAGGGCAATTGTTTGGGATTGCAGACTATACTCTAATAAAATCCGCAGGGTGATTTTCCCCCATTCCTGCAAAATTGAGGTTTCGGGAATTCCATCTATTAAAGCTTTGATTAAAACTGGCATTTCCCAACCCGTTTCAATCACTGGTCTGAGGCGATAGAATCTTAATGGTAAATCATCTGGCGGCGTGTTATCTACTGGAGACCAAATTTTACAATAGGTTTTCCATGCGACTTCAAAATACTCTATTAGTCCATCGCAAATTACTCCATCAAAGTCTAAGGCTAAAATTGTGGGACTGCTTCCGGTCATTTTGCTGGAAAATAAACTGCTTTTGTTAGATTAACGAAGAATTTTCAACTAAGCTGTAATTTTTGTCAGTATTTAATCATTTATGTATTTTTACGACTCATTCTTGATGTCAAAATCCCGTTTTTAGGACTAAACAGTAATGCTAACAAAAATAAGCCTGACGCTACTAAAACTATCGCCGGACCAGAGGGTAAATTAAAAAAGTAGCTGAGGTACATTCCGCTAATACTAGAAATACACCCAGCAAATGCGCCTAAAATCATAACTTGATGTAACCGGTTCACCAACAGGTAAGCAGTCGCTCCCGGTGTAATTAACAGTGCTAAGACTAGGATAACGCCTACAGTTTTCATACTAGCGACAATTGTTAAAGCAATCAGCACCATTAAGCCAAAGTTTAACCGATTTACCGGTAAACCCGCAGCTTGCGCCCCCAGCGGGTCAAAGGTGTAAAATAATAGTTCTTTATATAATAAGAACACAACTATTAAAACTATAGCCGCAATCATGGCCGTGTCCCGCACCTCCTGGAATGTTACCCCCAGAATATTACCAAACAGAAAATGACTCAGGTCGATTTTTTGGGTCTTTTGAATCACTGTAATTAAAGTGATCCCCGTGGCGAAAAATGCAGACAGGACTATACCCATGGCCGCATCTTCTTTAATGGGGGAGTGGGTTTTTATCCAGGTGATGGCGATTGTACTGATTACCCCGGCTATAAATGCCCCTAAATAAATGTTTGCTCCTAGTATAAAGGCGATCGCCAGTCCTGGCAAGACTGAATGACTGATAGCATCACCCAGTAATGCTAATCTTTGCACCATTAAGTAACTACCCACCACGGCACACAGCAAACCGACTATAATGGCGACCAGGAGCGATCGCTGCATGAAGGTATATTGTAGTGGCTCAATTAATGCTTCAATCATAGGTATTTAGGGTTTGCAACAGAAATTCTTTTCGTGGGGATAGGGAACACACCGAACACACAAAAAACAATCAAATCCAGTCCCCTCCCCTTACAAGGGGAGGGTTAGGGTGGGGTGAAATAATATTCGATACACTAATCATGACTTGACAAACATCCTCTAACAGCAGAAACAGAGATAATTTAAGCAGCATGATTAAAGTACATAACTCGACCACCATAGGCGCGATTCAGGTTTTCTGCTGTCAGAACTTGCTCTCGTACACCTGTAGCGATTAATTCCCGATTGAGTAAAATTAAATCATCAAAGTGAGTAATTGATTCGCCTAAATCGTGGTTAACCACTAAAACAATTTTACCAGCGGCGGCTAATTCCCGAAAGACAGTAAAAATCACAGCTTGGGTTTTTTGGTCAATCCCCGCTAGTGGTTCATCACAGCAGTATATATCTGCTTGCTGTGCCAAAGCACGGGCTAAAAATACTCTTTGTTGTTGTCCCCCAGATAATTCTCCTATAGGGCGATCGCAATATGCTAACATTCCTACCCGGTCGAGGGCGTTTTTAGTTTCCTGACGACTAACCGGGGAAAAGCTACGTAACCAACCCGTCTTTTTTACCCTTCCCATCATCGCCACATCCCACACTGTAGCAGGGTAACTCCAATCTATTTGATTCCGCTGGGGGATATATGCAACTTTTTCTAGTTGCTGGGTTAATAGTTTCTCTTTATACAAAACTCTGCCACTACTCAGGGAGACCAACCCCAGCATGGCTTTCATTAACGTACTTTTACCAGCACCATTAGGACCAAAAATCCCCGTGATTCTCCCTGGTTTAATCATACAGTTTACATCTGTTAAAGCTGCTGCTGTGTGGTAATGCACCCCAACATGGGTAATATTAATACTTGTATTTGTAACTGCATAGTTCATGGGGTACACAGGGTCTAGGGTGAACATTTTCGCGACTTCCCAGAAAAATGAAAAGAATATGAGAATAGTGTACCTTAAATATGAGAAGAAGATGAGAACAAGTGTAACTCAATGAAATCAACAGCTAGATTATTTTGCCCAGGTGTGGTAGGAGTATTGTTAGGGTTGGCCATAGGCGGATGTAACCAAATAGATAGTAACCCCGTCTCCGGGGGGATTGATGCACAACCACGAGTAGTCGCAACTAATACTATTATTGCTGACTTAGCTGAGGTAGTCGGCGCAGAGGACATTGAATTAATTAGTATTCTCCAAGCAGGTGTAGACCCCCATGTTTATGAACCCACACCAGCAGATGGCCGGGTTTTAGAAACGGCTGATTTAATCTTGTATAATGGCTATGATTTGGAACCCGGACTAATTAAGTTAATGAATGCAGTGGGTCAAAAAGCCCATAAGGTAGCAGTGGGTGAAATCGTCTCAGCCTTGAAATTAGATCAAGGTGACGGGAAAATTATACCAGACCCCCATGTGTGGGGAAGTGCAGAAAATGCCATCGCTATAGTAAATATAATTCGGGATGAGTTGATTAAATTATCCCCCCCAGACGCACCAGAATTTACTCAAAGAGCATCTGAATTAACCAATCAATTACAGCAATTACATAACTGGATTAATCAACAAATTCAAACAATCCCCCCAAATAACCGCCAACTGGTCACCACCCATGACGCTTTTCAATATTATACTCAAGCCTATGGCTTGGCGATCGCCGGGACATTAATCGGTGTGAGTACAGAAGAACAACCCAGCGCCCAAACAGTTGGGCGTTTAGTAGAGTCTATCAAAAACACCCGTGTACCCGCCATCTTTGCTGAGACTACAATCAACAAAGCCTTAATTACTACCGTTGCTCAAGAAGCCGGTGTAAAATTAGCACCAGGTAAATTATACTCTGATTCCATTGGTGCCAAAGGCAGCCATACCGATTCCTATATCAAAATGATGGTAGCTAACACTCGCACCATTGTAGAAGCATTGGGAGGTAAATACACACCATTTCAACTTAATTAATTACATTTTTAACATATTTTTTTCTAAGTGGATGTTTGTCAAGTCATGATTAGTGTATCAACTATTGTTTAACCCCTCCCTAACCCTCCCCTTGTCAGGGGAGGGGACTGGATTTTATTGTTTTTTGTGCGGTCGGTGAGCGAAGTCGAACCCGTGTTCCCCAATCCTTCCTATTCCCTGTTCCCTGTTCCCTGTTCCCTAAGATAAAAATTACCTGTTGAAAACTTATCAAACATCCTCTAAGTAACAGATGTCAGAGGTACCCTTGGCGATCGCTACTTAATTTAAACTTAAAAAATATACTAATGAATAAACCCATCGAAGTCCGTAACCCTCGAAATGGCAAATATGACTATGTAATTCTCCCCCCATCTCCTAGATTATTATCACACCAGTGCCAGCACGCTCGCAGGGCGCAAACTCGCTGGTATCACATCGGTTTAGAAGCCAGAATTGAGGCCTTACAGACATGGAAACAAGCAATAGTCTCTGTTCAGGAACAGCTCACACAGGCTTTAGTAACTGATACCGGGAGACTGTCCACCTCAATATTAGAAATAAACACTTTCCTAGATAATATTGACCGTTGGTGTGACTTAAGCCCAGAACTACTACGAGACTCGGCTAAAAATACAGCCATCCCATTTATCGCCCTAGAACAAACATCAGTACCTTACCCCTTAGTGGGAGTAATTAGCACCTGGAACCTACCCCTATTGCTATCCACAATCAACACCATTCCCGCATTAATAGCAGGTTGTGCCGTCATTGTCAAACCTAGCGAGATTTCACCCCGCTTCGTCACCCCCCTGATTACAGCCCTCAAGACTGTACCAGACTTGCGTGATGTGTTAAGTTTTGTCGAAGGAGGAGGAAAAACCGGCGCTAACCTCATAGACAACGTAGATTTAGTTTGCTTTTCCGGGAGTCTAACCACAGGGAGAAAAGTAGCTCAGGCCGCAGCTCAACGCCTCATTCCCGCCTATTTAGAATTAGGGGGAAAAGACCCAGCCATTGTTTTAGAATCAGCCAATCTGGAATTAGCCACCCGTGCTATTTTGTGGGGTTCAGTATTCAACGCTGGACAGTCATTTGTTTCCATTCAAAGAATTTACGTAGCCCAATCAATATTTACACAGTTTTATCATCAACTCATAGCTAGAGCTATTACTTTACACTTAGCCCATCCCCACCTTGACAGTGGAGAAATTGGCCCTATCATCACCGAAAAACAAGCCGCAATTATCAACGACCATCTAATAGATGCAATAGAAAAGGGAGCATTAATACATTGTGGCGGTAAGGTAGAACAATTAGGCGGGGGTTGGTGGTGTCGTCCCACCGTAATCACCCAGGTCAACCATTCTATGAAGCTCATGACAGATCCAACTTTTGGCCCCATTATGCCAGTAATGCCATTTACCACCCTTGAGGAAGCGGTATACTTAGCAAATGATTCTATATATGGACAGAGCGCAGCCGTGTTTGCACTCTCCCAAGAGGAAGCCTTAGCCGTGGGGAGACTTGATGCTGGTGCTATTAGTATTAATGATGCTGCTTTGACTGCTATTGTGTCTGAGGGAGAAAAAAATTCTTTTAAATTCTCCGGTCTGGGAGCTTCACCCCTGGGACGAGGGTTAATTCAACGCTTCCTCAGAAAAAAAGCATTTTTGATCAAAAACAACTCCAGTCCCGACCCTTGGTGGTTTGATCACAGTTGGGGCGATTTACACTAATCCACAATGGCTCTGCATTTTATTGATCTCAGAAGCGTTATAATTTAATTTCTTAATTTCCCAATCTGATATTTAACAAGGTGTAAATATGGCCAAAAGTGACAAAATTAACTTTTCTACCCCCAGCGGATTCCCCGAATTTCTTCCCAGCGAAAAACGCTTGGAATTATATTTGTTAGACCACATTCGCCGCGTATTTGAAAGTTATGGCTTTACTCCCATTGAAACCCCCGCAGTCGAACGTTTAGAAGTTTTACAAGCCAAGGGCAATCAAGGAGATAATATTATCTATGGCATTGACCCTATATTACCACCAAATCTGCAAGCTCAAAAGGAAAAATCCGGGGAAACAGGTTCAGAAGCTAGAGCTTTAAAATTTGACCAAACTGTACCCCTAGCTGCTTACATTGCGCGTCACCTCAATGAATTAACTTTTCCTTTTGCACGTTACCAAATGGATGTAGTCTTTCGGGGAGAACGCGCCAAAGATGGGCGCTTTCGTCAGTTCCGCCAGTGTGATATTGATGTAGTGGCTCGTCGTGAACTCAGCTTACTCTATGATGCTCAAATGCCCGCAATTATTAGCGAAATCTTTGAAAAAATTAATATTGGTGATTTTCTGATTCGCATCAATAATCGCAAGGTGCTTACAGGCTTTTTTCAATCTGTGGGTATTCCTGAAAATAAAATTAAATCCTGTATTAGTATAATTGACAATCTAGAAAAAATCGGTCAACCTAAAGTTAAGCAAGCTTTGGCAGCAGAAGGCATTAATACCGAACATACACAAAAAATTATTGATTTTATTAATATTCATGGTTCCGTTGATCAGGTTTTAGATAAGCTCAAGCATCTGGCCGAAAATCTCCCAGAAGCCCAAGTATTTAATTTGGGAGTGACTGAGTTAGCAACTGTCATTGCAGGTGTGCGTAATTTAGGAGTCTCAGAAAATCGGTTTTGTATTGACTTATCTATTGCACGTGGTCTTGATTATTATACCGGAACCGTTTACGAAACAACTTTGTTAGGTCATGAAGCTTTAGGTAGTATTTGCTCAGGCGGTAGATATGAAGAGTTAGTGGGAACTTTTTTAGGCGAAAAAATGCCCGGTGTGGGTATTTCTATCGGCTTAACTCGTTTAATTAGTCGCTTACTTAAAGCTGGTATTCTCAATACTTTATCTCCCACACCAGCCCAAGTGATGGTCGTAAATATGCAAGCAGACTTAATGCCTACTTATTTAAATGTATCTCAAAACCTGCGCCGCGCAGGAATTAATGTAGTAACTAATTTTGAGCAGCGCCCTTTAGGTAAACAATTCCAACTTGCTGATAAACAAAGAATTCAATTTTGTGTAATCATTGGCTCCGAGGAAGCTAAAGCCCAAAAGTCATCTCTCAAAGATTTAAAATCCGGTGAACAAGTCGAAGTCACCCTAGATAACTTAGCACAAGAAATTAAAAACCGGTTAACTAGCGTAGTAAGCTCCCCAACTTCTTAAATAATTCCCATAATCTCATATAACTTGTCCACAAGTCGGGGATCTGTGCGACTCGAAGATCATGTATTTGATTATCTTGACCAAATGCGATAGCCAAGCGCTGCAGCTCAGTACAACCGGGGAATAAATTACCCGTCTGATCATGATTGTTAACCCTATTTATAAAGTTATATTTAACACCCAGTCGGATTTATCCGACTTTAGCTATCAGACAGGGGTTTCTAACCCCCGACTCCCGGTTGTGGTATAAAATAGCGCCAGCGCTGCAACTAAAGCGGAGCGCACCAGATCGTCAACCGTCAACCGTCAACAAAACAGCGATCGCACTAGCTAACTTCATAAAGTTGGATATTACGGAACTGACTATCAGCATTAGGATTTACTACATCGTGGTCATTCACTACAGTGAGGTAGTTAAAGTTACCTGTGAAGTAATTTCCTACGCTAATTTGGTAAGCTTTCCAATCTTGCTCCATGCTGTAGTTGTTATAGTTTTGTAATCCCCAATTTTGAGTACCACTGAGTTTGAATGTTGTTTGTGGACTAATTACATTATCTGTGTCAAAGCCAATGGCATGAATTTCTCCAGCGCTAGTGCTTCGGAATTCAAATTTTAGGATGGTGTTGGCAGTAATGTTGTAGTTGCCAATGTCCAGTTTTTTCCAGGTATTACCGAATAAGTCTAATTGAGTTTGATCATCGGAAATAGTGTGGTGACCATTCAAATCTTGTTGAGGGTCGTAAGAAGAAATCAGGTGGTCGTTGGTTTGACCGTTGATGTCAACCTTAATGTTGGGA
>NZ_JAQMUH010000005.1:0-13489 GCF_028331025.1 Anabaenopsis arnoldii
GCCCACAGGCGTGAGCCTGTGGGCTGAACCTATTTCTCGCCGTCGTTTTTAGCCTCTGGGGACTTCTTTTTGATAATAGTTTTGGGTAGATTACTGCTGGGCTTGGTATCAACCTTTTTGGATACTGGCGGTACCGTGGGTTGATTTTTTCTAGATTCCTGCAGCGCCGTAGCTTTATCCTTTTTAGATGCTTTGAGAAATCTAGGTGCGGTTTCTTGGGGTGGCGCTAATAGGGCCACAAAACCGAAGACATTACGCCCAGGCAGAAATTTGGCTTTCAATGAGACAAATACCGCATGTCCTTGGTCTTCTTTTTCAGCTTTGGGATTAAATCGGAAAGGTCTAACCGGTGAGTCCTTCCAGAATAAGGGTAGATGGCTAGCCTTCATAAATTTGACTTTTTTACTGGCCTCCGCTTGTTTAATATATTCAAGTCTTTCGCGAGTAAAATTGCGGAAAACAGAAATACAGGGGGTTTGACAGACGGGGATAAATTGCCATAGTCCTGAGAATTTAAACTCGTTGTCTTCTAGCTCCGCTGAAACTGTCTGTTTTTCTCGCCCTCTGTCAAAGCCAACTAGCTGAAAAGTGACGCTATGGGGTTGATCTCTACGGGGAAAATGAATGACTTTAGGATAAACAACCAACCTAAAAGTACGGTTCCCAGTAGTTTCTATTTCTTTAATCAGAGCGTCAAATACTTTGCGTTTTTGGGGAATGTAAAAAAGTGGGTAATCAAAATTACCAATAGTAACAGTGTTTTTACCATCTTCATTCAGGTTGACATCTCCAACAATTACCCCAATAGCTTGAAAGATTGCTTCAGGTTCTTCAATCTCTACCTGATTTTCAGTATCGATACTTACTTCTTCAGCTTCAGGTGCGGGTTGTTGAGTTTCAGCCTCATTAATTCCATTGGGGGTAGGTTCATTAGATGACATAATTGTTAGTTTTTTTGTACAAGCAATAATTTTTTTGAGATACTATAGGCGGCATGTGACAGGCTGATAAAATCCCATAAGTACACACTAAAGAATATGAAGTCCAGGTGACTAGACTACCCTGAGTCAGGAGTTAGGGTTATGGGAGTTTCTCGCCTAGACAAAAACTAGCTCATGCTCACACCAACTCACTACTATTAAGCTAATGACTTCTCTGTGTCAAGGTTATATAGCATTTCCCATGGTCGTGAGGTACAAATTTTTTTAGTTTGAGGGAACAGGGAACACACCGAACAGGGAATAGGGAATTGGTGTGTACTTCATGAGCCTGAAAAAGGCTTTAGCTAATTTAGTTACCTAATAAACTATGATAAATAACTATTTTCGCAATCATATCAGGACAATGGCTAGCTATGTCCCCAGCGAACAACCCCAACCCGGCCTAGAGATAATTAAACTTAATAGTAACGAAAATCCTTATCCTCCTTCACCGGTGGTGCTAGACCTGCTGAAGAATATTAACGGGGAATGGTTACGACGTTATCCAGAACCTTTAGGCGGAGAGTTCCGGCGAGCCGCAAGCAAGGTTTTGGGTGTTCCCCATGATTGGATTATTGTCGGTAATGGTAGTGATGAGGTTTTGAACCTAGTAGTTAGAACCTGCGCTGAACCCGGGAGAAAGGTAGTTTACCCTATACCAACTTATGTACTATATGTGACCTTAGTACAAATACAGGGGGCAGAAATTATTGAGATTCCCTATGGAGAAGATGACAGATTCCCCCTGGAAGAACTAATTACCGCTGATGGAAATGTGACGTTCATCGCATCCCCTAATAGTCCCTCGGGGTGTATTGTCCCCATGAAAGACCTGAGAAAGCTAGCAAGCCGATTATCTGGGGTTTTGGTCATTGATGAAGCATATGTAGATTTTGCACAGGAGAATGCACTGGCTTTGGTGAAGGAATATGATAACGTAATTGTGGTTCGCACACTTTCTAAGGGTTACTCCTTAGCAGGGTTACGTCTAGGCTTCGGGGTGGCAAATCCTGGCTTACTCGATGGGTTGTTTAAGGTGAAGGATAGCTATAACATTGATGCGATCGCCTGCGCATTGGGAGCCGCAGCTATGACAGATCAAGCTTATAAAAATGCTTGTGTAGCCAAGGTGAAAGCATCACGGACTAAACTAGCCGCGGACTTAAAACAATTAGGTTTTCAGGTTGGGGATTCCCAGACTAACTTTTTATTCGTACAACCCCCCCAAGAAAATGCTCAATTCCTCTATCAACGGCTCAAAGAACGACAGATTTTAGTACGCTACTTCCCACACCCAGGACTGGATCATAAGTTACGCATTACCGTGGGTACAGACCAACAAAATCAAGTTTTAGTAGAGGCGCTCCGTCAAATTTGTTCCTAGTTAGGTTTTATTACATACTACAAACTGTGAAAATAGTCAATCACAGCCTGGGCGATCGCTTCATTACCATCTTTAGCTAAACCTTGAGATTGCTGGGGTTGCTGGGGTTCTTGACGCAAAAAATCCCAATTACCGCTAAAAAATTCCTGGGAAGTGATAATTTGATGGTGATGATAATTCACAATCCCTGCTAACAGAAAATTAGCTTCCGCGAAGTCATCCCGGGGAATGGTCACCAGAGGTATATCAAGTTTTGTCGCTTCCGCAAAAGTGCCATAACCAGGTTTAGAAACCACACGCCCACAAATAGGACTAAAATCTACTGGGCGGTATTTGGAACCGCTAACCTTTCTGACATTAGGTAAGTCTGGGGCAGATTGATCATAGATCACAAATTGCCAATCTGGAAAATTTCCTAAATTTTCGTAAGGTATTTTTTCTAACCCCAAACCGCCGAAGGTGACTAATATCGTTTTTGATTTGGGCGCAGTAATTCCCCAAGTAGCGCGCAGTTCTTCGGCAGAGTAACGAGGGTAACCACCAGTTAAGCCCACATCAGTAATATTACTAAAAGATGACATCGGCTCGTGAAAAGGCAAACGAAACAAGCGATCGCATTGAGAGTAACATTCACTAATCCAATCCGCAATGGTGATAAATTCACCCCCCCAATGTCGGTAAATCAAGTCCCAACCAAAATTACTCATCATCCAACAGGGAATATTTGCGGCTTTAGCAAATAAAGGAGCTAAAAAAGGAATATCTGCTAAAATTAAATTCACCCGGTTTTGGCGGATAAAATTGACTTCTGAGGCAATTAAGGAATTTTGACGCTGTTGAATATCCCGCAACTGTGCTAAAGTCGCCGGTTTATCCATTGTCAAACTGTCTCCCTGGACTACACCCAAATCAAAAGCCCGGGGACGATGAATAAAATCCCCCTCTATATAGGACTCTAGCAACCACCGGGGGGCGGTGGTGACCAGAATCAATAAAACTTCTGGACATAATTTTTGAATTGTTGATACCACTGAAGCCGTGCGAGTAGCATGACCGAAACCGTGGTTAGTAATTGCTACATATAAAATTGGCCGCATAATTGATAATTCGTAACGACTAATTTAAATTGGGGAAGAGGGACATAAATACAATGCTACCTTTTCCCCACTTCCTCTTACTTAAAGGCTAAACCTTTGTAAAGCCTCTATTAATTGGTCAATTTCTGCTTCTAGGGTCAAATAATGGACAGTGGCGCGGATACAGTCAGGATCAGCAATTGTTCTAGTTAATATTCTTTGTGACTCTAGGAATTGTACTAACTGCAAATGTACCCCCGATTTTTCCTCAGACAGTTGAAAGGAAACTATCCCGCTTTGGGGTGGAGATGTGCGTAAACACCGGATATTGGCTAGGTCTGTTAATCTTCTCCACAGGTATTCACTATGATCACAGATTTGCTCATAACGTTGTTGTGGGGTTCCCCATTGCTGATGAATGGCGATCGCCCCTGTCAAACCAGCATATAATGATGTTGCCGATGTCGATACTTCATATCTTCGCCCATCCGGTTGCCAACTTACCCTTTGACCCTGACTATCTACCACAATGCCACGTAAGCCGATAAATGTGGGTTGTAAATTGTCTCTAACTTCGGGACGGACATATAAACCACCCACACCCCCAGGACCACATAACCATTTATGACCCGTGAAGGCGTAAAAGTCCGCCCCCAATGCGGTTAAATTTAAAGGTAATAAGCCAACAGACTGAGCAGCATCTACCAACACCAAGGAATTATTAGCTCTGCATACTTCTATAATTTTGTCAAGGGGTAAAACTTGTCCTGTATTCCAGAAAACATGACTAAGAACTACTAAGCGGGTATTGGGGCGTAAGTGTTGAGCAACCACCGTTACAGGGTCGCCTGTGTTTAAAGTTACTTTGAGGGGACAGATAGTAACTTCCACAGCAAACCTACGGGCGATTTCCTGGGAAATAGCAATTACTCCTGGGTGTTCACAGTCCGAGAGTAGCATATGGTCACCCCCACGCCAATCAATACCCCACATGGCAATATTACAGCCAACGGTAACATCTTCTGTGAGGGTAATAGTTTCTGGTGGTGCTTGCAACTCACAAGCCAAAGCTTCCCTAAGACTTTGCTTTGCTTGTGCAACTAGGGCGTAAGCTTGATTACCAAAAGGTCCCGCTTGTTGGGTATCAGCTTCAGCTTGAGTAATGGCATCCATTGCCCCTTGAGGCATTGGCCCCTGTCCACCATAATTAAAATAAATCTTATTTCCCAAAGCGGGAAATTGTGCGCGATGTTGATGTAATTGAGTTTCTGTAGCCAAAATATTTGTCATAAATAGCAATTTTGCTCACAAACCAGTTTACTCTCCGGCTCATGACCAGATTTTTGAAATTCTTGTTAACTTAAAGGAATGTTAATCAATGCTGAACAATTACTGCAATATCAACGCTGCAAACGCCGACCTGTCCTAGATGCTCAGGGCGATAGACCCCAGCGGGATGCTGCTAATGAGTTGCTACTCAAGTTACAACAAGACAAGGCCGCCCATCGTACCAGTATTTTGGCAGAGTTGGGCGATTATTACAAACCAGATTATCCACGAGGAGACTGGGAAGCAGCTCAAGCAGCGACTTTAGAATTAATGCAGCGTGGGGTTGAGTACATTTATCGCGGTGTACTCTTAGCTGAGTACTATGATTTGGTAGCTCCTACTCCTGAAGATGTTTCACTTTCCCCAGAATATACAAAATACACTTTTCTTAGTCGTCCTGATTTACTGGTAAAACAGTCGGGACAATCTCGGTTTGGGGATTGGATGTATGTACCCGTAAATATTGAATTGGGTAAGCGTCCTAAGCAAGAATATCAAGTTGTGGCAGCGTTTCACGCCCAAGTATTGGCTAAGGTACAGGGTATCATACCCGAAAACGCTTGGCTACTGTTGCGGACAAAAAACAGAGATTATGCAGTGGATTTAGATAAATGGATTCCACAAATGCAAAGCATTTTACTAGAGTTTCTCCACGACTTACAGTTACCCTCACCACCAGAAGTATTTATTTCCCGCCAAAAGTGCAATCTTTGCCACTGGTATAATGACTGTTATCAGGTCGCTCAATCACAGCAACACCTTTCTCTGTTACCAGGGGTAACACCCCTGCGCTACGACCAACTTCAGGCTTTATCTATCACTACCCTAGAATCTCTAGCTCATACTACCCCTGAGACTTTAGAAAACCTTCCTGGTTTTGATGGCGCAGTTGCAGCCAAACTTATATTACAAGCCCAATCTGTACTCCACAGACAACCTTTGATGTTACCCCATGGGTTACCAAAAGAAGATATTCTATTTACCGCTCCTGTAGAGCTTTATTTTGATATTGAAGCCCAGCCAGATTTGGATTTAGATTATTTGTTGGGAATTTTGGTGGTTGACCAGCAAGCCAAGACGGAAAAATTCTATTCCTTTATCGCCGAAAAACCAGAAGAAGAAGAATTAATTTGGCAGCAATTTTTAGATTTGGTTTGGCAATATCCCCAAGCACCAATTTATCATTTTTGCGTCTATGAAGTTGATACTGTCAAACGCCTAGGGAAACTCTACCAAACTCCTAACTCCCTAGTCTATCCTGTTTTGAATCGGTTTGTTGATGTCTATGAACAGTTAACTAAAACCGTCGCTTTACCCGTAGAAAGCTATGCACTTAAAGCGATCGCCCGTTGGTTGGGCTTTGAGTGGCGGGAAAAAGAAGCTAGTGGTGCTAAGTGTATTTATTGGTATGACCAATGGTTAGAAACAGGCGATCGCACTTTACTCGAAGTGATTCAAAGTTATAACGAGGATGATTGTCGAGCTACCCGTAATGTTAAGGATTGGCTAGTTACCTTTTTTCAAAATCATACCCATCCCCCACTTCCTTAATTTTACCCATTGAGCTAAACTGCTGCACTTCAATCACCCATATTCTGCAAAATTTCCTCAATAGTCCCTTTCAGTTCTGGCAAATTTTTCTCAACAACTCCCCAAATAAGATTTAAATTTACCTTTAAGTAATCGTGAATTAGTACATCTCGAAAACCTGCTATCTGTTGCCATTGTATCTTTGGGTAAGATATTCTGAGTTCAGCAGATAATCTTTTTGTAGCTTCGCCAATAATTTCAAAATTGCGAATCACAGCATCTTGAATCATGGGTGTTTGCATGAAAGCTTCCCGTCCTTCAGATGTATAAGATTCAATTCGCTCAATACATTCCTTGATATTGCTTAAGTATAGGCGGTTATCCCTCACAAAAAAACTGCTTCCTCCAAAACTCTTTCCCGGATCACCTCGTGTAAGTTGTCTGGTTCAGTGATATCTACCTTACGTCCGAGCAATTCCTCCAAGGATTGCATCAAAGCAATTTGGTCTAATAAAGTTCGTTGTGGTTCAATTTCCATCAGAAAATCTATATCACTATCTACTCTTGCTTCACCTCTGGCTATAGAACCAAAAACACGTACATTATATCCTCCATACTCAGCAGCAATCCTCAAGATTTCTTCACGATGAGCCGTGAGTATCTCATCAATTCCCATAAACCCACTCCTGAAATCAATAGGTATTTTGCCAAAAACATTTTCTTTTTGTAAATATACTCTCTTCAGCCTCTTGAGTTAACTGGCATAATTAATTACAAGTTCAACATTCCACCGCCTATATATTCTATCAAAACCTAGCGGGAGGGTGAGAACCCCCATAATCAAAATAATATGCAGCTAATTAAAAAACTTTTATCATTCCCTGGAATCATTGCCATTAGTCTGACAATCATCTTGGTCACCCCACTGCTGAATAATTCACAATTATACGCAGCCGAAATTAGTCAGATAGAATTTATTGGTGAAGCAATTTTACCTCATAATTCCACCCTGAAAAACAACGCAATTGGCGGATTATCTGGAATTACTTACGACCCCAACAAAGATGTTTATTATGCTATCTCCGATGACCGGGGACAAAAAGCCCCCGCTCGATTTTATACCCTGAAGATAGACTTGAGTAAAGGTAAACTGCAAAATGGCGATGTTGTTCCCCTGGGTGTGACCACACTTTTAAATCAAGATAATCAACCCTTTCCTCCCGGTGAAACAGATACAGAAGGTATTGCTGTAACTAATCGGGACACTGTATTTATTTCTTCCGAGGGGGATGGGAGACAATTAATTAATCCATTTATTCAAGAGTTCGCCCTGGACTCGGGTAAATTGCTGACAACATTACCCATACCAAATAAGTTTTTACCAGACAAAAACGGTCAGCAAGGTATCCGCAATAACTTAGCCTTTGAAAGCCTCACCATCACACCTAACCATCAGTATTTATTCACCGCCACAGAAAATGCTCTGATTCAAGATGGCCCAGCTACTAAACCTAATGTTGGTACTTCTTCGCGGATTTTACAGTATAATCTCTTCACTAATCTACCAGAAAAGGAATTTTTATACCCAACTGAACCAGTAGGACAAATGCTCAATGTTACTGGTAGGTTTAGTAGTGGATTACCGGATTTACTAGCATTAGATAACCGCGGACATTTCCTGAGTATAGAACGCTCTTTTACTGGGTTGTTATTTGCTGTTTCTCTATTTGAGGTTTCCCTAGAAGGTGCTGATGATATTCAGAATATTAACAGCCTTTTAGCAGTGGACTCACAGAAAATTAAACCCGCAGAGAAAAAATTGCTCTTAGATTTGACAAGTCTAGATGTAGTTTTAGATAATATCGAAGGTTTAACTTTTGGACCGGATCTACCTGATGGATATCGTTCATTGATTTTGATCAGTGATAACAATTTTAATTCATTCCAGCGCAACCAATTTCTGGCTTTTAAAGTTAAGATTGAGTCACCGCTGATGAGACTATTGCGCCGGTTAATCAGGCGGTAACAACCCCGGCTAACTAGAAGCGCCAAACCAGCCAGAAAAAAAATCTGATTTTTTTGCAAAAAACACTTGACAATTATCTAAATAAGAGGTAACTTAAGAAAGTTGGAAATCAAGGGACTGTAGTTCAACTGGTTAGAGCACCGCCCTGTCACGGCGGAAGTTGCGGGTTCGAGCCCCGTCAGTCCCGTTTGGGTTACGAGCAATAATTTATAAATCCCCTGCAGCATAATATATGTATTTGGGGATGTTTGTCTATGGTGCTGAGTCCTAAAACTGAGGATTTCAGTCTAGATATAAGCTACATTGATGATGCTTTGTGAAAGAGAGAATTAATTGTGACTGTTAGAGTCCGGATTGCGCCGAGTCCCACGGGGAATTTACATATTGGTACAGCCAGAACCGCTGTGTTTAATTGGCTATTTGCTCGCCACCATGGTGGGAGGTTTATTTTACGAGTTGAAGACACAGACCTAGAGCGATCGCGTCCCGAATATACCGAAAATATTCTGGCTGGTTTTCGCTGGTTGGGGTTAAACTGGGATGAAGGGCCATTTTTCCAATCCCAACGCCTGGATATGTATAAAGAGGCGGTGGAAAAACTTCTAGAACAAGGATTAGCCTATCGTTGCTACACCACCTCAGAAGAACTAGAAGCACTACGAGAAGCCCAAAAAGCCACAAACCAAGCTCCCCGCTACGACAACCGTCACCGCAATCTGACACCAGAACAAGAAGCAGCCTTTAAAGCCCAAGGGCGCAGCTGTGTGATTCGGTTCAAAATTGCTGATGAGCGAGAAATTGTCTGGAATGATCTAGTTAGGGGAACAATGACATGGCGAGGTAGTGACCTTGGTGGTGATATGGTCATCGCCCGCGCTTCAGAAACAGGTATTGGTCAACCACTGTACAACTTTGTGGTTGTAGTTGATGACATAGATATGCAAATTAGTCATGTTATCCGCGGAGAAGACCACATAGCCAACACCGCCAAACAAATTTTGTTATATGAAGCTTTAGGAGGTAAAATTCCCGAATTTGCTCATACACCCCTGATATTAAATATGGAAGGGCGCAAACTTTCCAAACGGGATGGAGTGACTTCTATTTCTGACTTTCAGAAAATGGGCTTCACCTCTGAAGCTTTAGTCAATTACATGACCTTACTGGGGTGGTCGCCACCGGAATCAACAGAGGAAATCTTTACCTTAGAAACCGCGGCTCAACACTTTAGCTTTGAGCGGGTGAACAAAGCTGGAGCCAAATTTGACTGGGCAAAGTTGGATTGGTTAAATAGTCAGTATCTCCATCATATGCCCCTGGAGCAACTCACAGATTTAATCATCCCCTTTTGGGAAGATGCTAAATTTACCTTTGAGGGAGGACGAGAACGCCCCTGGTTAGAGCAGTTAGTCACTTTAATCAGCCAGAGTTTAACTCGTCTGACAGATGCGGTGGAAATGAGTAGACCCTTTTTCACTCAAACAGTAGAATTTACCTCAGAAGCTAGGGAGCAACTACAAAAAGAAGGTTCAGAGGTTGCTATTCAGGGAATTATCGCAGCTTTGGAAAATCACCCCCATCTGTCAGAAGCAACCGCCCAAGAAATCATTAAACAAGTGGTAAAAGAGCAAAAACTTAAGAAAGGCTTAGTTATGCGATCGCTCAGAGCGGCCTTAACTGGAGATGTTCATGGACCTGATCTAATTCAATCTTGGTTACTGCTCAATCAGATTAGTTTAGACAAACCCCGTTTACAGCAAGCCATGTCCGCCGCCAATTAGGCGCTTTCAGAACAGGGGACAAGAAGACCGGGAGAAATTTTTGATAATTTTCCCTGCTTTTCCCAGTCCCCAGCAGTAAATTTCTCTCATTTTGGGAACTTGCTGTGTAAAATTAGTGTCCACCAAAACCTAATCTTTAATGTCGAAAATAGTGATCAACCAAGGGATAAGATTATTCTTGATCATATTTGTACTGGGCACCACATCTGTAATTCAAGACATAGCCAATGCCCAGGAAACACCACCGATATTTGGGGACATCACTATCAACCGAGAATTTTCTCCAGATCCAGTGAAAGTACGGGGGATGAGTGGGGGTTCACTACCAGCAAGACAAATTGCGGGGCGGTCTCAAACAGCCACTGGTGCCTGTACCGGATTTTTCCACCTCACCCCCGGACATACATTAGAGTTAAAAACTGGATTCGACTATTTGAAATTATTAATACAAAGTCCTCAAGACACCACCATGATTGTCAAAGGACCTGGCGGAACTTGGTGTAATGACGACTTTGATCGCGAAAATCCCGGCATAGTGGGGGAGTGGTTACCCGGAATATACCAAATTTGGGTGGGTTCATACCAAAAAGACAAGTATTTCCCTTATACATTACACATCACCCAAGTTAAGTAAAGACAAGGTGAATACCTACTGGGGAGAGGGGGGAATTCTTTGTTTCAACACATCCACAACTATTGTTTCAAAGCCTCACCGACTTTGAAACAATTTTTTCAGAAATGTTGAAATCCTTGCCATGACAGGGATATAGGGGTTATGGGCATTTTAATTTTCTTTTCGTCGCCTTAGTTTTTCACGCTTGATGCAAAGTTGTATTAAAATTAAGTTAACTTTAATTAAGATACTTTTTGATATCGCCGTTAGTCCCCTATGGCTACAGCGATTTATGATCAAAGATCAAATTAAACAAAATGGCATACCTAACCTAGTCACAGATGATGGCATCATCAGTTTCTACGGAAGGTTAATTGTATTGGCATCTAGAGGCAAATTAAAATGAAATTCTCCTGGCGAGTCGCGGTACTCTGGACATTGCCGGCTTTAGTGATTGGCTTTTTTCTCTGGCAAGGCGCTTTTGCTGGCAATACCGCTGAAATGGGTAAAAATGCAGCTAATACCCGTATGACCTATGGCCGCTTCCTGGAATACCTAGACGCTAACCGTGTTAATAGTGTCGATTTGTATGAAGGTGGCAGAACAGCAATAGTGGAAGCCAGCGATCAAGATATCGAAAATCGCGTGCAACGGTGGCGGGTGGATCTGCCAATTAATTCTCCTGAGTTAATTACCAAACTCAAAGAGAAAAACATCAGTTTTGATGCTCACCCCATGCGCAATGATGGCGCTATCTGGGGACTGTTGGGGAATCTGGTTTTTCCCATCCTCTTAATTACAGGATTGTTCTTTTTGTTCCGTCGCTCTAGCAATATGCCCGGTGGTCCTGGTCAAGCGATGAACTTTGCTAAATCTAAGGCTCGGTTTCAAATGGAAGCCAAAACAGGGGTGAAATTTGACGACGTAGCAGGTATTGAAGAAGCTAAAGAAGAACTGCAAGAAGTCGTTACTTTCCTGAAACAGCCAGAACGGTTTACCGCTGTGGGCGCACGCATTCCTAAAGGGGTGTTGTTAGTCGGTCCGCCCGGAACTGGTAAAACCTTACTCGCCAAGGCGATCGCCGGGGAAGCTGGTGTACCTTTCTTCAGTATTTCCGGTTCAGAATTTGTAGAAATGTTTGTCGGTGTGGGTGCATCCCGTGTCCGCGATTTATTCAAAAAAGCTAAAGACAACGCTCCCTGTATCATCTTTATTGATGAAATTGACGCAGTAGGAAGACAACGGGGTGCTGGTATTGGTGGCGGTAATGACGAAAGAGAGCAAACCTTAAACCAATTGCTCACGGAGATGGATGGCTTTGAAGGTAACACCGGTATTATTATTATTGCCGCTACCAACCGTCCCGATGTCCTAGACTCAGCATTATTGCGCCCCGGTCGCTTTGACCGCCAAGTTACTGTAGACGCACCGGATATTAAAGGGCGTTTGGAAGTCTTACAAGTCCACTCCCGCAATAAGAAACTTGACCCTACTGTATCTTTAGAAGTCATCGCTCGGCGCACTCCTGGTTTCACAGGTGCGGATTTAGCCAATTTACTCAACGAAGCCGCCATCCTCACCGCCAGAAGACGCAAAGAAGCCATCACCCTCAGTGAAATTGATGATGCAGTAGACCGGGTAGTGGCTGGTATGGAGGGTACTCCTTTAGTAGATAGCAAGAGCAAACGCTTGATTGCTTACCATGAGGTAGGACACGCTTTAGTAGGGACATTGTTAAAAGAACATGACCCCGTACAAAAGGTTACCCTTATCCCCCGCGGACAAGCACAGGGTTTAACTTGGTTTACCCCCAATGAAGAACAAGGTTTAATTTCTCGTTCTCAACTCAAAGCTAGAATTACCGGTGCGTTGGGTGGTCGTGCTGCTGAAGAAGTGGTATTTGGCTCTGCGGAAGTCACAACTGGCGCAGGTGGCGACTTACAGCAGTTATCCGGAATGGCTCGCCAAATGGTGACCCGGTTCGGAATGTCTGACCTAGGTCCGCTGTCTTTGGAAAGCCAACAGGGAGAAGTATTCCTAGGTCGTGATTGGACAACCCGCTCTGATTATTCAGAATCTATCGCCGCTCGCATTGACTCTCAAGTCCGCAAAATCGCCGAAGATTGCTACGAAAACGCCAAGAAAATTATCCGCGACCACCGCACAGCTTGCGATCGCCTAGTAGATTTACTCATCGAAAAAGAAACCATTGACGGCGAAGAATTCCGCCAAATCGTCGCTGAGTACACTGAAGTACCCGAAAAAGCTCAGTATGTACCACAGCTGTAAAGCTTATAATTGAATTTGACAGCAATGGGGATGGTTAAGACCGTCCCTATTTTTTTTACTCAGATCCCGGACTTTAACTAAACTCCCGTAATTCTCCATGACAGAATTTACCAACTACATCGAAGACCTACAAACCAACATCAAACGCGGTGGAGAACGTAGTCATTACCCCAGCTTAAAAAGACTGATTGAAAGTTTAATGATGGGAATTTACGCCACAATTGAAGAAAAAGGTAATCAACAAGGTATTCCCGACTTCACCATCAGAAAAAATGACCGCATCCTAGGATATATAGAAGCTAAAGATATTAATATTGATTTAGCTAAAACCCAAAAAACCGAACAACTCAAACGCTATTTAGAATCAAACATTGGTTATAACCTGATTTTAACTAATTACCTAGAATTTCGTTGGTATGTAGATGGAGAATGTCAGCAAACTGCTCAATTAGCTAATTTAGAGCAAGGGGAAATCATCCTA